>CACXCH010000018.1 GCA_902766085.1 uncultured Eubacteriales bacterium | reverse complement strand
TATAGAAATTTTTACACAAAACTTTCTATTACTAAAAAGAGCAGGATTCAATAATATTCATGCCTTATCGACAATTATAAAATCAACAGAAAATCTAGACTTGAGGGGAATTTTGGAAGATGTACTTGCAGGAGTTGAAGGTGGAGATTATATGTACTCAACATTTGAATATTATACAGATGTTTTTCCATATATTTATGTTAACCTTATAAAAGTTGGAGAATTATCTGGATCACTTGAAGAATCACTATCTCAAGCAATGCATTACTTGGAAACAAGTGCAGACTTAACTAAAAAATTAAAGGGTATTTTAATACCAAATATTATACAATTTGTTGTACTTACAATAATTCTATTTATAGGAAGTATGTACATCATACCTATTATACAAAATGTATTTATCCAAGTTGGAAGTACAGAACGTTTACCATCATACACAATGGCGTTTTCTAATTTCTTAAATGAATTTGTAAAAGTATGGTATGTACCTTTAATTATTATTGCTGCAATTGCAGGATTTATTTTCTTAAAAGCACAAACGCCAAAAGGAAGATACTCATGGGATTACTTTGTATATACAATGCCATTATTTGGAAAACTAAACTATTCAATAACTTTATCACGTGTATTTCAAGCAATGTTATTAAACTTGAAGAATGGACAAAGAATACAAGAAGCACTTGAAGTAAGTAAAAGTGTTACAAGAAACTATGTAATGCTCTCAATTCTAGAAACGGCAATTAATAATACAATAACTGGTGAGTCGTGGGTGCAACCATTTGAAGATTCAGGTTTAACAAGTTCTATGATTACTGAAATGTTAAAGATTGGTATGCAAACTGACCTAACAACAATGGTAGGAAAGATTGTTGAATATATAAATATGGATATAAACGTAATTCTTGATAGGATAGTAAAAGTATTACCACAAATACTATATTCTATAATTGGTGTAATGATTATATTCGTTACAATAGTTGTATTGGTACCTTGTATCTCAGTATATATGGGTAACTACTTATGGTCAGCAGCTGGTATGTAATAAAAAACGAAAGGTGTCATATAAAAATGAAAATTGGAATTGACATTGGAGGAAGCCATATTGCTTCTGGAATTGTAACAGACGATGGAAAAGTAATTGGAAAAGAATATAAAGACATAAATATAACTGAGTTAATGGATGAGAAGGAAATAGAAGAATTCTTAATAGAAACTATAAAACAGGAGATTGAATGTTTATTAATAAGATACGACTATAACACCTCTGATATTAGCAAAATCGGAATTGCAATTCCAGGAGACACAACTGGTAATATCATAAAAAATGCAGTAAATTTACATATAAAAAACTTTGACATAATTGGCAGAATGCATGAAATTTATAATGTTGAAATCAAAGTAAAAAATGATGGAAAATGTGCTGGAATGGCGGAGAAAAAATTTGGAAATTTAAAACCATACAATGATGCAGTATTTTTATGCATTGGAACTGGAGTAGGTAGTGCAGTGTTCATAAACAACAAGCTTTTAGAACCAAGCCAAGCAACAGGTTTTGAACTTGGGCATATTGTAATAAACAAAAATGGAAAAGAATGTAATTGCGGAAATAGAGGCTGTTTTGAAACCTATGCTTCGATGAAAAAATTCAAAAAAAATGCAATACAAAAATTAAAACTACCTCAAAGTATAGAAGCTGCACAAGTGCAATATTACATTAGAGAAAATCAGGAAAAATCTGAAGTTGAAGAATTTGTAGATAGCTATCTTGACGATGTTGCAATAGGGATATCCAATATAATAAATATATTTGAACCAGAAGCAATAGCTTTTGGAGGAAGTTTTTCATACTATAGTGACATATTTCTAGAACCGCTTGAAGAAAAAGTAAGAAAAATAAAATTCAATAAATATACAAATACAAAGCTAATCCAAGCAAAATTTCAAAATGATGCGGGGATAGTCGGAGCAACAGAAATATAAAAATAGCTATTAGCACAGCAACTTTGATAAAAGAAACTGTATTGGCTATAGAAATATAAAAATGACACTAGTTATTAGTGTCATCTTTATTTTGACTTTCCGGAATTACAATATTCTCTTTTTTAACTTCATTATTATCCTCTATTTCAAAAGTAAGGTTATCTTTTACATCAGATATTTTTAAATTTTTATGATCACCTTTCACAATTTCGAGTTTCTTATTTTTTTTATCTTTGTTGTAATCAATTTCTTCCATTGAATATTTCCTCCAATTTAAACTATAATTATTATATACCACTTTATTAAAAATAAATCAATCATTATATGGCAAATTTAATAAAAATATGGTATAATGTTGTTACAG
>CACXCH010000017.1 GCA_902766085.1 uncultured Eubacteriales bacterium | reverse complement strand
TTTGGAGACGCAATGTTTATTCAGTAAAAATAAAAAGGAAGTTACAATTAAGTATGAAAACTTTAAATTGTGAAAAAAGTGAATAATACTTTTTGAAAAATGCAATGATTTGAACATAATTCAAATGCAAGTTTAAAAAATTTTTCTGATTTGAAATTTTCATTAATATTAATTACTTAACTGTAGCAGAAGGAAGGAATATGGTAACTTACGAATTATTACATATTGATAAAAACTCAGGTGCAAGAAGAGGAATTGTACACACACCTCATGGAGATATTCAAACTCCAATATTTATGCCAGTTGGAACACAGGCTACAGTAAAAGCAATGACACCGGAAGAACTAAAAGATGACAATGCACAGATAATTTTAGCTAATACGTACCATTTACATTTCAGACCTGGAGAGGAAATTGTAAAAGAAGCGGGTGGTCTTCATAAATTTATGAATTGGGATAGGCCAATTCTAACTGATAGTGGAGGATTCCAAGTGTTTAGCTTGAGTAAACTGAGAACAATTTCTGAAGAGGGAGTTGAATTTAGATCAGAACTTGATGGAAGTAAGCACTTTATTTCACCAGAAAAGGATATGCAAATTGAGGAGGATTTAGGAGCGGACATTATTATGGCTTTTGATGAATGCTGTCCATATCCATCAACTTATGAATACACAAAGAAATCGATGGAGAGGACTACAAGATGGGCTAAAAGATGTAAGGAAGCTCATAAGACTGATCAAGCTCTATTTGGAATTATACAAGGTGGTTTTTATGAAGATTTGAGAAAAATATCTGCAGAAGATTTAAAACAGCTTGACTTTCCAGGATATGCGATTGGTGGGATAAGTGTAGGAGAGCCTAAAGATGTATTTTTGAAAATGCTTAGATATACAACTCCTTTAATGCCTGAAAATAAACCAAGATACTTAATGGGAGTTGGAACACCTGATTATTTAATTGAAGCATCACTTGCTGGAATAGATATGTGTGATTGCGTTTTGCCTACAAGGATTGCAAGACACGGAACTGCTTTAACTTCACATGGAAAACTGGTAATCAGAAACAAAACCTATGAAAGAGACTTTACACCAATTGATGATGAATGCGATTGTTATGCATGCAAAAATTATACAAGAGCATACATTAGACATCTTATAAAATGTAATGAAATTCTTGGATTTAGACTTCTTTCAATTCACAACATAAAATTCTTGACTAATTTAATGGATAGAGTTAGAATTGAAATCGAAAATGATAATTTACTTGAATTTTCTAAAGAGTTTTATGAAAAGTATGGATATTCGAAAGAGGAGGAGTAATTTATGGATTTATTGCAAGACGATATAAGCAAGCAAGAAAATAAAAGCAAAAAAATGAAAAACAACTTGATTGTTATTTCTGTATTAATTGTAGCTTTAATAATTGTTGCTATAGTATTAGTTTTCTATATGAAAAATGTTCAAGCAAATCTGTTTAAAGTTATTGTAGATGGAACATCTAGTTCTACTTTATCATCAAATAGTAACAACGAATTCATAATAGAAAATGGAAAAATATATACATCAATTAGAGATATTTGTTCAGTTTTGGGATATTCATATTATAATGGAGAATATAACCAATACTCAGAAGATACAACACAATGTTATGTAACAAATTCAAAGGAGCTTGTTACATTTGCGTCAGGACATAATTCTATTAGAAAATATCCGCAACTTGATAACACAGAATCGCAAAACTTTGAAATATCAGAAGCTGTAACGATGAGAGGGAATAAACTATATATTTGTGAGGATGGACTGGAGAGAGCCTTTAATATTCAGCTTAGCTATGATAAAAAAACAAATACAATCAACATTTATACTCTAGAATATCTAACAAATATCTATGAAAAAAATTTTTCTAATTGTGGTTTAGCAAATATCACTGATAATGCAATTTTATTTAATGATCAAAAAGCTTTATTATATGGATATGTAATCATTGAAGATATGGATAATAGTCTTTTTGGAATGAGTATATATGAAAATGGAAACCTAACAGAAACAATAACTCCAAGATATAAGAGCATAGAGTTTATTGAGGGAATAAATGATTTCATTGTCCAAACATCTGACAATAAATATGGAATTATAGGAAACAATGGCATTACAAAGGTAAAACCTGATTATAATCAAATTTCTGAAATTGATAAAGATGAAGGATTATACCTTGTAACAAGTAATGGAAAGCAGGGAGTAATCAATCAAAATGGAAAATTCATTGTATACCAAGATTATGATTCTATAGGTTTAACAAATAATGATTATCCTAATATAACCAATAAATACTTGCTATATGGAAATTGTATCCCAGTAATGAGAGACTCAAAGTGGGGACTAATAGATATTAATGGAAACACAATTTTACCATTAGAATATGATGGTATAGGATGTCAATTGCAAAATAAAATCAATAATTCAACAGGAATTGCATTAATACCAGATCTAAATGGAATTGTTGTTGAAAAAGATGTAACTGATAATAACACAAAAGTGAAAAAATATGGAATTGTTAGCTCAACTGGGGACAAAATGGTAAACTATGTAGCTGATGCGATATATTCTACTACACTAGAAGGGAAGACTACTTATTATATAAGTGTACAAAATCAGGAAATTGATATTGTAAGCTTTTGGTATGAACAAAAAGAAAACCAAAATAGTACAAACACAACCTCTGGGGAAAATACACAAAGTACAAATACAACGTCTGAACAAAATACACAAATTGATTAAAAAATAAAGTAATAATTTTTCCTCTCTTTCATAAATTTAAAGTGAAAGAGAGGATAGTATGAAGGATAATTTTTTTAAAATTTTAAAAGGGAGTTTAGTTTCAATTATTATTGCAATAGTTTTAACTATAATAGCTTCAGTAGTTTTAACATTTTCAAATATACCAGAAACTATTATTCCAGTTATTATTATAATAATTTCTGCAATAAGTATTCTAGTTGGAAGTATTATTAGCACATCATATATTGATAATAAAGGAATGTTAAATGGTGCTTTTGTAGGCTTAATTTATATAGTTACACTTTATTTATTATCAAGTATTATGGTATCTGGATTTAACTTAAATTTAAAATCATTAGTAATGATAATTGTATCAATTATTGCGGGAATGATAGGCGGAATAATAGGTGTTAATTTACATAAAAAGAAATGATAAACCGCAGGAAGGAATAAAAAATGAAAATACAAAGAAAATTAAATACAATATTAGTTATATTACTTATTGTTTTAGTATCTCTAATATCGTTTGGAGGAATTTATTACAAAAATAAGAATGCTATGGATAACAGGGTACCAAACTATATACTTGGAGCTGATTTGACGGGATATAGGAGGGTTGTTATCAGTCCTTCTGAAACAACTGATTCTACAACTGATGAAAACAGCACTGATGAAAATACTGTGTCAAGTGATGAGGAAAATACAGCTGATAGTCAAAATAATAGTGTAGATGATGGGAACAATACTGTAGCTAATGAAACCGAAACAGAGAATGAAAAAGATGATACAAAAAGTAATTATTTAAAAACTGCGGAAATAATTAGAAAAAGACTAAAAACACTTGATGTTGAGAATTTTACTGTTTCTTGCAATGAAGACACTGGAAAAATTGAAATTGACTTACCAGAAGATGATAGAACAGATATTATACTTTCTGACTTAACAGAAATTGGTAAATTTGAAATTACAGATGCTGATACTGAAGAAGTTTTAATGGATAATAGTGATGTAAGAAGTGCTAAATTAACAGAAGAAACTTCGTCATATTATACAACAGAAGTGTTAAATGTTAATTTTAATGTAAAAGGAACAAATAAGTTTAAAAATATTACTGAAAAATATCAAAATACGGTAACAAATGATACATCAAATGAAACAGAAAATAGTACAGATAATTCTACAAGTGAAAACACAGAAGAGACATCTGAAAGTAATGAAAATACAACTGATAGTAGTAAAAGTACAAGCAGTAATAGCAAAGTAAAGATCTCAATTGATGATTCTGAAATTTTAAGTACATACTTTTCTGAGATAGTTGAAAATGGAACTCTTTCTTTAAATATTGGTTATAAATCAAGTATGACAGATGAACAAATTTATAGTGCTCAAAATTTATGTGCAATTATTGAAAATGATCCATTACCTATAGAATATACTGTTGAAGAAAATGCTTATATTGCACCTGAAACAGATGAAAATGAAATGTATGCGATAATTTATATTGAAATTGCGATTGCTTTAGCACTAGCACTTTATATGATTGCAAAATATAGAATTAAAGGAGTAATGCAAACAATAATTAATATTGGTTATGTAGCAGTATTACTATTAGTAATTAGACTAGCTAATGTTTATATTTCAACATCAGGAATTTTAGCTATTCTTATAAGCTACGTAACAAGTTATATTTTTGGATATATATTATTAAAAAATATATATAAAAAGGATGACTTAACTAAAAAAGAAATTGCAAAAATGTTAAAATATGTTTATCGCAAGTATAGTTTAATATTAATCCCTATTTTAATTATTTCTATAGTAAGTAGTTTGACAAAATGGATATCTTTATATAGTTTTGGAATGATACTATTCTGGGGTATAATAATAAGCCTTATTTATAATATATTGCTTAGCAAATTTTTAGTAAAATCTAACATAAATGAGGAAAATAAAGTTTAAATGTTATTTAGTAATTAACAAAATGGACTAGGGATTTGTATGTATCAATAAATATATACAAAAAAGAAACATAAAAAGAGATTATTTAATAATAAAAAGACTTATAAATATTAACTAATGTGCCTTAAAAACAAGAAAGGATAAATTAAGAAATGAATAAGAAAAAAAAGATAGCTTTAATAACATTTTTAATAATTTTTGTTGCAGACATTATTATTACAGGAATATTTGGAATTAGGGCAGATATGAATTATGGAGCAGGATATACTATTAGATTTCAATTATCAAATACAACATTTGATATCAATGACATAAAATCAATAGCAAAAGAGGTATTTAAGAAAGACTATGTTGTAAAAAATGTTGAATTTTTCAATGATAATGCTTTAATAAAAGTAAAGGACGATCCTACAGGAGAACAAAGAAGTGAATTATGCTCAAAACTTAATGAAAAATATTCTAGTAGCTTAACGACTGACGATTTACAGATAAATTATGAGGCAAATGTAAAATTTAGAACAATAGTTGAGCCATATATTATTCCAGTTGGAGTTTCTACAATATTAATTTTGGTTTATTTTGCAATTAGATTTAAAGGGGCAAAAGAAATGGCAGGCTATATTAAATCAATTGTTGTAGTAGAGGTGTTATTTTACAGCTTATATGCAATTTGCAGAGTAAAATTTTCTCAATTAACAATTCCAATTGCACTAAGCTTATATGCTTTAACAACATTAATTTATACTGCTAAATCAGAGAGCTTAAATGATAAAGCATAACGCATTATAAAATATTATTTTGCTATTAAACATAAAATAAAGGAGCATTTAATGGAAGAGAGTATAAATGAAATTAAAAATAAAACATTAGATGAAATTCTAAATGCTAAGAATTTACAAGAAATTGAAGAGATTAGAGTGAAAGCCCTAGGAAAAAAAGGTGAGCTAACTGCAATTTTAAAAATGATGGGAACACTTTCAGAGGAAGATAGACCTAAGATTGGGGCTCTTGTAAATTTAGCTAAAGCACAAATTACAGAAAAAATAACTGAAGCCGAAAACAGATTTAAAGAAGAAGAAATAAACAAAAAACTAGAAACAGAGAAAATTGATGTAACATTGCCTTCTAAAAAAATAATTAGAGGAAGCAAACATCCATTAAATAGGGTAATTGAAGAAATTGAAGATCTATTTGTTTCAATGGGATATGATGTTGCTTCAGGTCCAGAACTTGAAACAGATGAATATTGCTTTGAAAGATTAAATCTACCTAAAGGACATCCAGCTAGAGATATGCAAGATAGTTTTTATATAACAACTGAATATTTACTAAGAACGCAAACATCAGCTGTACAAGCAAGAACTCTAATGGCTAATAAGGACAAAACTCCAATCAGAGAAATTGTTCCAGGTAAAACATATAGGAGAGAGGATGACGCAACACATTCACATCAATTTAATCAGGTTGAGGCACTTGTTGTTGATGAAAATATTTCTTTTGCTAATTTAAAAGCAACCCTTGAAATATTTATGAAACATATTTTAGGGGAGAATACAAAATTAAGATTTAGACCAAGTTACTTTCCTTTTACAGAACCATCTTATGAGGTAGATGTAAGTTGCTTTAAATGTGGTGGAAAAGGTTGCAATTTGTGCAAAAACACAGGATGGATTGAACTACTTGGCGCAGGAATGGTTCATCCAAATGTATTAAGAATGAATGGATATGACCCAAACAAATATAGTGGATTTGCATTTGGAACTGGACTTGACAGGTTAGCAATGTTTAAATATGGAATTACTGATATTAGATTGTTATATGAAAATGATATAAGATTTTTAAAACAATTTGATAGAAGGGACATATAGGAGGATATAGATGCTATTAAGTACAAATTTTCTAAAAGACTATATTGATTTAGATGATGATATTGATGTAAAAAAATTAGCCGATGATATGACAAAAATGGGAAATGAATATGACTCTGCTGGAAAATTCATAAATGCAACTAATCTTGTAATTGGGGAAGTTGTTGATTGCAAAAAACATCCTGATTCTGACCATTTGCACGTATGCCAGGTAAATGTTGGAAACGAAGTTTTACAAATTGTTTGTGGAGCCCCTAATGTAAGAGAGGGGTTAAAGGTTATTGTAGCATTAAATGGAGCTATACTTCCCGGAGGAGAGATAAAAAAAGGTGTAATTAGAGGCCAGGAATCAAATGGAATGATGTGCTCAATTGCAGAGCTTGGTCTTGATAAGAAATTTCTAAAAGAAGAAGACATTGCCGGAATATGCGAATTGCCTAAAGATGCTCCTATTGGAGAGGATCCTATAAAATATTTGGGATTGGACGATAGTGTTATTGATTTTGACTTAACAGCTAATAGAGGAGACCTATTGAGCATAATTGGAATGGCTTATGAAGTCGGAGCAATTTATAATAAAAAAGTCAAACCCATTGATTTAAACTTTAAAGAAAGTAATAAAGAATTTGACTTTGAAGTAAAAGTTTCAACCGACAACTGCAAATTATATTTAGCAAGGAAAGTTGAAAATGTTACAATAAAAGAAAGTCCAAGA
>CACXCH010000016.1 GCA_902766085.1 uncultured Eubacteriales bacterium | reverse complement strand
GGGACTCGAACCCCCACGTCGGTGACACTGGTTCCTAAGACCAGCGCGTCTACCAATTCCGCCACATCCGCATTAATGTGAACAATGATTATTGTACACTTTTTAATTTTAAAAGTCAATATTTTTAAAGAAAATACTTGAAAAAATTTTCTTATTATTGTATTATTTAGATACTGAAGCTATAATTGCTACTTACAATGCAATTTATGTGCTACAGGAAAGGAATGAAAAATGAAACAAAAATTTTTAAAAGACTTAGGAATAGATATTGATGACACAACTGAAGAAACTTTGAATCAATTTGATTTAAACGGGTTTCTAGATCAAATCTCGGACAATCGTCTTAAAGAAGAAGATAAAAATGTTAAAAAGGCTATTGATAAAATAGAAAAGAAAAACAATCAAGAAAATGAAAACTCAAAAGAACAATCTAAAAAGGAAGAAAAATAAAAAGGACACTAAGAAAGCAAATTTGTAAAAAGAAAAAACAATTTAATGTAAAAAAAAACAAATTCGTGAAAAGAAAATACAATTGAATGTAAAATAGCAATATACATGTAAGAGTGCTACAGAATAAGATATCGAATAAATATTAAAACAATAGGATGCTAAAATGTTTAAGAAGAATGATGAAATCGAAGTGAATATAATCGATTATGGAACTGATGGTGAAGGAGTCGCAAAAGCTGACAATTTTACCATTTTTGTTAGTGGAGGCATTAAAGGCGAAAAATGCAAAATTATTATCACCAAGATTTTAAAGAATTATGGCTATGGAAAAATCATTGAAATTATAGAAAAGTCTAATAAACGTGCTGAAATTGATTGTAAAACATACCCAAGATGTGGTGGATGTTCATTAAGACACATAGAATATCAGGAAACTTTAAACATAAAAAAAGAGAAAGTTCAAAACTTAATAAATAAAAATGTTAATGAGAGTTTAAAAGTAAATGACTGTATAGGTATGGAGAACCCTTTTTATTATAGAAACAAAGCAATATTTCCAATTTCAACAGAAAAAGGTGTTCCGGGCATTTATGCTAAACGTTCACACATAGTTATACCATTTGAAGAATGCAAAATACAAACAAAAATTTCTCAAGAAATAGCTAGATTTATTTGTGAAAACTGGAAATCAACGATATATAATGAAAATAAGAATACACGGTGTCCTTAGAAATATAATGATAAGAGAGGGATTTGCTACAGGTCAGATTTTAGTAGCGATTGTTGAGAGCAAATTTGTTAAAGGTGCAATTGACATTAACGGATTAATAGACAAATTTCCAAATATTAAAACTGTTGTTGCAAATATTAATTCAAAAAATACAAACGTTGTTTTATCAAATGAAAACATAGTTTTATATGGGGACGGATATATATATGATAAAATTGGAGACTACACATTCAAGATTTCACCAAATTCATTTTACCAGGTAAACCCAAAGCAAACGAAAGTTATTTATGAAACTGCAATAAAAGAGGCTAGCCTAAACAAAAATGATATTTTATGTGATTTGTATTCAGGTATAGGAACCATAGGAATATTTGCATCAAAATATGTAAAAAATGTTTATGGAATTGAGATTGTAAGTCAGGCAATTAAGGACGCTAAAGAAAATGCAAAAATAAACAATATAGAAAACATCGAATTTATAGAGGGAGATGTTGAAACAGCATTTGACAAATTATTAAAAAGCAACATAAATCCAAATGCTGTAATAGTTGACCCACCAAGAAAAGGTCTTGATGAAAAAACAATAGAAAATTTCAACAATTTAAAGCTTGAAAAACTAGTCTATGTAAGTTGCAACCCAGCAACCCTTGCAAGGGATTTGTCAATTTTGCAAAAAGAATATGAAATAAAATCAATAACACCAATTGACAATTTTCCATATAGTTCACACGTAGAAACAGTAGTAACTCTAAATAAAAAAGGAAAAAAATAAATCGGACTAATAAAAAATTAGCAAATTAAGATATAAATAAATATGAGAAAGGAATTATT
>CACXCH010000015.1 GCA_902766085.1 uncultured Eubacteriales bacterium | reverse complement strand
TCGTCACTCCACCACTAACTACTTTTTTTGTAGTTAGTGGTATTTTTAAAGATGTTGTATTTAAGTTTCCACCTATATCTAGGCCACTCTTTTCTTTAACGGTCGTTGTTCTAGGTCTCTATCCATCGCAATTTCTTGGCTTGGACTACTTTTTTATATATTTTTTTTATATATTTAAACTTCCATTTATATCTGCATTTATTTTTACTCCTCTACTTATTCTTCTCTTTTTATTATAATTTTCTTTTATAATACCTTCTCTATCTAATGCACTTACTCCTGATGTATATTTCTCACTTATTTAATCACCTCGCTTTCATTTTACAAGATGATTATATCACACATTTGTTCTGCAGTAAACATTTATTGTGTATTTTTATATACTTTTCATCGCGATTTTCGACAAGAAATATATGATATGTTAATTTATATATTTTTTAAAAAACATACTCCGAATGTCCTATTACCATGCTATAAAAATTTTGGCATGGTAATTTCAATATGACTTTCCTATTATATTAAAAAGAGTATGATTTTTATAAAACTCTCAAAAATTTAATTTTTTAAACACCCTATTGGAACAACATATACTCCATCTTCTCTTTTATATGCATACTTACCTGTTGCAGTTAATACCATTAAAAATGATGGGTTATTCATCTTTTTAGTATCAATTCCTGAATACAATGTTTTTAAATTTTCAGCACCATCGTTTATTAAATTATCTCCACCTAATTTTATTTCAATTAATCCATATGCTCCGTTTCTTAAGTGAATTACTGCATCACATTCTAAATCATTTGCATCTCTATAGTGATATACATTCCCATTTAAACTTTCAGCATATACTCTTAAATCCCTAATACACAAAGTTTCAAATATTAATCCAAATGTATTTAAATTTTTAATTAAATCATCTGGTCCAATCCCCAAACTAGCAACTGCTATTGAAGGATCCACAAAATATCTTGTGTCTGAAGTCCTAATTGCAGTTTTGCTTCTTAAATTTGGATTCCATGCTGGTGCTTCTTCAATAACAAATATTTTTTTCAAAGCACTTATATAAGACAATACGGTATCAGTATCTAATGTTGAAGAGTCATTATTTAACATATCATTTCTTATTGTTTCATTTGAGGCTTGAGTTCCAATATTTCTTGCATAGGCTCTCATCAATCTTTTAACTCTTTCTGGGTTTCTTTTTACATTATCAACTTTAGATATATCTGACTCTACTACTGCATCATAATAGTCAAATGCTTGTTCTAAAGCAATATCCTTTTCCATAAATGTACTCCTTGGCCATCCACCTCTGCAACATAGAAAAGCAATGTCATTTAATTCTAATTCATTTATGGCAGATATGTTTGCAGGAGAGTTAAAAAGTTCTTTTAAACTGATAGTACCATTCGATTCTTTTGACTCATACAAACTCATTGGTCTCATTGTTAACCATGAAAATCTTCCTGTACCAGTATGTGTTACCTCATTCATATTAGCTGGTATACTTGAACCAGTTAATATAAATTGTCCTTCATCATCTCTGTGATCTACTTCAAATCTTATAGCATCCCATAATTTTGGAGCAACCTGCCATTCATCAATTAATCTTGGCGTTTCGCCTTTAAGCAATAATGTTGGATTCAAATCAGCAAGTGTTAGATTTTGTGTTTTGTCTTCTGGTTTTGTCATATATAATATACTTTTAGCTACTTGTTCAGCAGTAGTAGTTTTTCCACACCATTTTGGCCCTTGAATTAAAACTGCCCCCTTACCTTTTAGTTTTTTCTCTAAAATTTCATCAGTTATCCTTACTCTATATTCACCCATGAATTTTCCTCCCTTAATTAATAGTATAACACTTATTTTTAATAATATCAATTTTTTTCGGCTATTTGTGTAATTATTTTTCGGTTATTTGTGCTTTTTGTTTTCGGCTATTTATAAAATGAATATATTACTTATATATATTATTTTAGATAGTACACACATTTAATATTTATCTTTCTATTGCTCTTTTTATTCTTTATCAAAAAATCATCTC
>CACXCH010000014.1 GCA_902766085.1 uncultured Eubacteriales bacterium | reverse complement strand
CTATAATACTTACTATAATTACTAAGATTTTTCTTGTGTTATGTTTTTTAGTTTTACTACTTTCCATTACATAATCCTTTCATTTTGCTAATATTTAAACTTAAGATTTATATATTTATATTTTAATTTTATTTTGTTAAATTTATTTTATCCAGGCTTCAATTATTTTCTATACACATCATATAAATTCATATACTAGACAATTATTTTCTATATACATCATATAAATTCATATACTAGTCAATTATTGCATTCACAAATTCTTCTGAATTAAATTCTTGCATGTCATCTATTTGCTCTCCAACTCCGATGTACTTAATTGGAATTTTGAATTCTTTTTCAAGCCTAATCAAAACTCCTCCTTTAGCACTTCCATCAAGCTTCGTAATTATTAATCCAGTAATACCTGTACATTCCTTGAATGACTCAAGTTGTGAAACTGCATTTTGTCCTGTTGATGCATCAAGTACAAGAATCGTTTCTTTTGATGATTGAGGTAGCTCTCTGTCAATAACTTTTTTCATCTTTTGTAATTCATCCATCAAGTATTTCTTGTTCTGTAGTCTTCCAGCGGTGTCACATATTAATACATCTGCATTTTCTTCTTTAGCAGTCCTACAAGCATCAAATATTACTGAAGATGGATCTTGGTTTTCTCTTCCTTTTATTAATTGAACATTGGCTCTTTTTGCCCATTCTTCAAGCTGCTCAACCGCAGCTGCTCTAAAAGTATCCCCAGCAGCAATTACAACTTTCTTTCCTTCTGAATTAAGCTTGTAAGCAATTTTTCCAATAGAAGTTGTCTTGCCTGCCCCATTAACTCCTACCATTAGAATAACAGCCGGTTTATTTTCAATATGAAGCATTGAATCGTTTTCCTTAAACACTTCGTTAAGAATTCTTTTTAAGTCAGCCTTTACTTCATCACTATCGGTAATTTTGTTTTTCTTTATATCGTCTTTGAGCTCAGAAATTATTTGTTCTGTAACTTCTATACCACAATCTGCCATTATCAAGCTTTCTTCAAGTTCCTCCATTAGAGCTTCATCAATTTTAGTAAAGCTTAAATTTATTTTTGTTTTCTCTAGTCCTTTTTTTAGTTTATCAAAAAAGCCCATATTTTTCTCCACTTCTCATTTATTATAAATTTCTCCTCTATTTTAAGCTATTTTTGTAAATAAATCAATATATGTTAAGTAAAAAATAAATATCCTATTTTACTTCAATATAGTCCTTTAGCTTTTCATATTTTGCGTCACCAATTCCTTCTACATTTTTTATATCTTCTTTCGTTTTGAATTTTCCTTTTTCTTCCCTGTATTTTATTATCTTTTGTGCTGTGGTTTCCCCCACTCCTGGTATTGTTTGTAATTTTTCTGAATTTGCAACATTTATGTTTACTTTTGAGTTTTTGGTATCTTCTGTAACTAATTCTCCAGTTACTACTCCTTGACCTGCTTCATCTGTAATATAGGCTTCCTTTTCATTTGATGCTTCCCCAATCCTAGGAACACGTATTTGAACTCCATCCTCCAAAATATATGCTAAATTAATTTTTGATAAATCCGCATTTTCCGTTTTGCCTCCTGCTGCTTCTAACGCATCTACAATTCTTGACTTTTCATCTAAGCATACAACTCCAGGAGAATTAACCTCTCCTGTCACATATACCATTATCTTGTTTTCTTTTTTAATAATTCCAATTTTAGATGTTGGAATGTTTTCTTCTATTGTATTACCCACATCACTTTCATTTTGAAAGTCATTCTGATTAATTTCGTCAGAAATAGTTTCATTTGTTAGGATAGTTTCATCATTAGAATAATAGTATCTATATATAAATATAAATCCTATTAAAATAACTAAAATAAAAATTGCACATATAATTATCTTTTGCTTTGTGCTTAAGTTATTTATCAAATCTTTCATTTTACCTTCTTTCTCTATATTAATAGTTAATTATTTTATATTAAGCGATAATTTACGCCTCTTAAAAACTCACTAATAAAAAACCGAAAATTAAGCAAGCCCTAACTTGTATATTTAATTATTAATTACTTCTTGATTTATTTTTTATTTATTGTTAATATATTTATGTTATATGAATTCTATTTGAGCAACACTAGAAAGGAATAAGTTAACTAATGAAATATAAATTTTTAAGACTTTTGACTTTATTTTTTTTGATTTTTAACATTTGTTTTTTTCAGGTTCAGGCATCTATTGCTCCAAAAATGTCACAAACTTTGTCTTCTAATAAGACAACATATTCTATATTAAAAGCAATTAATGCTTCTTCTTCTGTGTCTTTGCAGTCCTCTGATGCACAAAACTCAGCTTCTATTCAGTCTACTAATGTCTCAAATAATAGTCAAACCAGTGACGACGTTCTTGTATATGCAACATCCAGCTGTTTACTTGATGTTGATACAGGAATGTTCTTATTTAAAAAAAATGCCGATGTAAAAATGTTTCCTGCAAGTACAACTAAGCTTTTAACTGCTTTGGTCGTCCTTGATAATTGTAATGATTTATCTGAAAAGGTCAATGTAAGTTATTATTCTGTTCATTCAGTTCCATATTCATATTCAATTGCTAATTTGTATGAAGGCGAAAGCTTTACAGTAGATCAGCTTTTGCATGTTTTGTTAATTGCTTCTGCCAATGATGCTGCTTATGTTTTAGCAGAATATATTGCCAATAAAGGTAATAACTATCCAGTTAGTTCTACTGAGTCTAGTAAAGATATTTTTGATAAAAGTATTGAAAAATTTGCAAATATGATGAATGAAAAAGCTACATCTTTAGGATGCACAGATTCTAATTTTGTTAATCCTAATGGAATACATAATGAAAATTGTTATACCACTGCTCACGATTTGGCATTAATTGGAAAATATGCCTATAATAACTCAACAATTAGGAATATCGTTAATAATGTAAAATATGAATTGCCTCACACTTCTATTTTCAATGGCGATAGAATTTTTCAAACTACAAACACACTCCTAAGAAAAGATAGAAAAACCTATTATGAATATGCTAATGGCCTAAAAACTGGTTATACTGATGCTGCCAAAAGTTGTATTATTGCTAGTGCAAGCAAAGGTAGCAGGAATTTAATAGCCGTTATTCTAGGCGGAAATAGTGGACATAATGATGATTCTAGAGATGCAGATTGTGTACGACTTTTTGAATATGGATTTAATAATTATGCCCTTTCACAATTAGTTGGCGAAAAAGAAGTTGTAAAACACCTTTCTATTATAAATGGCACAAAAGAAACAAATCAGTTAGATGTATATGCTAGTAAAGGCTTAAGTGCTCTAGTTAAAAATGGAGAGGCTATAGATGTAACTCCAGAAATTACAATTAATAAATCATTAGCTCCTATATCGGAAGGTGAGGTTATTGGTTCAATAAAATACACTGTTGATAACATAAATTATGAGTCTAATTTAATTGCAAGTCATGATGTTTATGTTTCTAGCACTAAAAATATATTCATAATTTTAGGAATAATATTTATTTTATTAATAATCTGCCTAATATTAATTTCAAAACCTAAAAAAAGAAATAATAAAAACAAGAATAGAAGCAATAGTAAAAAAAATAAAAAGAATAAAAACTCAAATAAAACATTTAATCATAATAAGTATATGTATTAATATTTATTATTTTTCTAATGCGAGATAAAAGTTGTATATCCTTATTTTGAGCAATCTAAAAGTGTGGACCTTATGTTTTTTATAAGCCCACACTCATTTTCTAGTAATCTTTTCCAATTATTATTGTTAAATCTACACTATTGTTATCCTCTCCAGTTACTGCCTTTCCAGTACAAAGAATCGTTTTTATTGCCTCTTCAACACTAGAGCTTTGATTTGTTCTATTTATTATCACAGTTTTTGACGTCAAGTTAGTGTTCCCTTTTTTACTTATTGTATACCCCTGATTTCGTAATTGAGTAATCGCTTCATTCATTTTTGAAGTCGAACCTGTTCCATTTAATACTTCAATTTTAGTCGCTTTGTTATTCTTAATGTTGTATTTTTGAGTTATCTGTGTGCTTACACTTGTCTCATTCTCAATAATGTTGTTTCCAGTTGTTGTATTCCCATCAGAACTGCTTGTTGTTGTATCACTTCCATAAAATAATTCTGCTATTGTTTGTTTTGCTTGAGTTTTATTAACTAAGTAGAAAGATAAATTGTTCAAGTATTTTGGTGTTCCTGGCAATGTTCCAGTCTTTAAGTTTGAAGTATCAAATTTCATTAAAGAAGCTATATAGTCTTTTGCATCGTTCCAATTAAAATTTGTTTCAATTTCTTCACTAGCAATTTCCATCAACTTATTTACTTTAGTAATATTTGATGGCTTTATTACTTGGTTAATTACTGCTTGTATAAATGCTCTTTGAGTCTTCATTCTACCTAAATCATTGTCTCCGTATGAAGCACTATATGATGTTCCATTATTATTATGCCTAAATCTTACAACCCCCTCTGCTTGCTCTCCATTTAATAGCTGTGGACCAGCTTTTAAATGAATTGCTAAATCTTGAGTTACATCGTCATAATCCATATCTATTGGGACATCAAAGTACACCCCACCTACAGCATCTACTATATCACGCAATGCCTTTGTATCAACTACAAGGTAATACTTTATTTTCATACCTGTTAAATTATTAACTGCATTAAGCGTCGCTTGAGCTCCTCCTGAAGCATATTTTGAGTTGATTTTATCACTTGCTGTTGCTGTATCCTCATTATTGCCAACAAAACTGTCACGAGGTACTGAAAGCATTGTAGCAGATTGGCTCTGTGGGTCATACTTTACAATCATAATTGTATCAGTCATATTTTGACTTTTGCCCATACATAAAATATATAAATCGTTAAGATTCTTTATTTTTTCAGAATTGCTACCTATAACTGTTGTGACAACTCCCTGCAATCCTCCACCATTTCTAATTATTTGTATTCCAAAAATAGCAGCTAGAATTATAATTATTAATAAAATTGTTAATAATACTTTTCTTACCTTATGTCCTTTATTTTCTTTTTTATTTTTCTTGCCTTTGTTTTTTCTTAAATCATTATTGATTATGATATTTTCATCTTTACCTTTACTCAATTATTTTTTCTCCTATTGTTTGCTGGTTTCTAGTATAACAAAATTCTGTTTAAATTTCAAGATTTATATAATTTATTTAACAAAATATTGTTATTGTATATTTGGTTTCCTATATAGGAGTTATTAATTTGCTCAAGAATTATTGTATCTTTTAGTGTAGGTGAAATAATCGAAATTACTGCAAATACTGAATAAACAATAATTACGCCTTCAGCTAACCCTAATATAGCTCCACCAACTTGATTAATTTGCTTTAATATAGGAAGTTTCGTAATTATCCTTGAAATCAATTTTACAATATTTAATAAAAGTTGAACTATTATAAATAAGCAAACAAACGACAGTACATAAATTATTTCAATTGTAAGCTGTGAAGAAGTTTGATCTATAATATTGTCCTTAGTTTCATTTACACTATTAGCAGCATCCTGTATATGGGATTCCATTATACTTGGCAATCCAGTGTTTTCTATTTTTATTTCCGTGTCATTCATTGGAAATTTCTGGCTAATAAATGTTCTTATATTGTCATCAATGTTTGTTTTTTCAATTACAAAATTTCCAACAGGTTTGCATAGCAAAAATGAAACTGCAATAGCAATTATTAGTGAAAAAATATTAACTAGGCTTACAATCATTCCATTATGTATACCGACTGCAATCGATATAATTAACACAGCAATTATGATGATATCAACAATCATATTTTCTACTCCTTTCGAACATATAGTAGTTTCTATAAATAAGTGCTAAATAATATCATTAGTATTAAAGCGATAATACCTCGACATTATCCTTAAATACAATTGCTACAACTTTTTCAGTCATCTGAATTTCTTTTATATTTTTTAGAGACGTGTATTTTTTTATCTGATTTCCTCTTGTGTTTACAAACTCAATTTGGCTGCCGAAGTTTAGTGCAACCTTATCACCAGAGCAAATCATATTTTTTATTGTATCACTAAAATAGTATGTATTTATTCTTTGGTTATCATAATTTATGAAGTCAAGTTCATAATCTGCTTTAATTGCTTTACTATTATTCTCCTTAATTTCAGCAAAATAATCATCAAGCATTATATCGGCAAAAGATATAATGTCTGTAATTTCATCAATTTTTTCTGTGTTTCCATCTTTTAGGTTATATAAGCCAGAATCTGTCATTAGCATAACATCATCATTATTGTATTTTATTTTTACTGCTAACACATTTGATTGAAATTCATATGTATTAATAATTGCCTCTTTAGGTTGATTTTTAGCCTTATCAACTGAAATCGTTTTAACCTTTGATATTATAGAAGCTCCTGTAGTATTAATTTCAATAAAGCTTAGATATTTGGAATTGTTTGAAATCGCAAGGTCTGTAGCAAGCGTGGTACCTAAATATGTTTTGAATGACTCCTTTCCATAAATATCATACATTGTAATTATTGATTTATATGTAGTTGCTGTGACAACTATTCCTACTGCACCATTTTTATTCACAGTAATTTTAGAAATTTTTCCATCAGCTTCTTTTTTCCATTGTAAATCATTATTATTAATCAAGTAAAAATTGGTTCCACCATTATCCGCAAGTAATAAATAATTTCCAGATGCTTCATACATAGGATTAGCTAGTGATACTTGAATTTCCGAAACTTTTTTTGCAGATGAATTATATATAGAAAGCACACCCTCTTCCAGAATTGCAATCTTATCTCCATAGGCAAACACATTAGCATTTTCATTGCTAAGCTCTATGCTCGGTAACTCTTCCTCTCCTATATCCTTCTTTAAGATATTTTTATTAATCCATAATCTGGCATTTCTGTTTCCTAGATATAAACTTGTCACGATAATGCACGCCACAATTATTATAGTTATTGATATATACTTAATTATTCTTTTTACAAGACTTTTCCTCTTGTCTACATTTTTATTCATTCGTTATCCTTACTAAATATATTAGTTTATTTATACCATAGTTAAATTCTTATTTCAATATTTTTTCATAAAAGCCTCATACAAATATCATTTATTTAACTAATTCTATAATGCCATACAATGTCATCTTTATATAACTTTATATATATCTTCTTAATAATTTAATTGCATTGGATT
>CACXCH010000013.1 GCA_902766085.1 uncultured Eubacteriales bacterium | reverse complement strand
TTAATAGGCGAGTAAGACGCGCCTTCAGCGACCAACCGTAGTGTAACGAAGGGCGAAATTTTTGAACGTTCCTTAGAAAGTGCAAAGAAAAATTATTTATAATTTTTCTTTGTCACATAAGGTGGAGGCGTTCAAAACAGCAAGTCTACGAGCCATTAAATTTATGCTTTATTACACTATAAATTAATAAAACATTGACCTGTAGCATTGAAATAAATACCTGTGAGTAATACGCAAAAATAATCTAACTAAGTAAACTTAGTTAGATTATTTTTTCCGTTTTATAATTTTACACTAATTCAAATTGTGATTTATATAAGTCTGCATAGAATCCATTTTTTTCCATTAATTGTTCGTGGTTTCCTTGTTCAATGATATTTCCATTATTCATTACTAATATTAAATCCGCATTTTTAATTGTTGATAATCTATGTGCTATAATAAATGATGTTTTTCCTTTTGAAAGTTTATCCATCGCCTGTTGAACAAGTTCCTCTGTACGTGTATCAACATTTGATGTAGCTTCATCTAATATTAAAAATGGTGTTTTTTGTAGCATTCCTCTTGCTATTGTTATTAATTGTTTTTCGCCTGCAGATATTTCATCATTTTCAGTAATTTTGTAATCAAGTCCATTTGGCAATGTTTCAATATAATGGCTTAATCCTACTTCTTTGCAAACTTCCATAATTTGTTCATCTGTTACATTTTTTAAGTTGTATGCAATGTTTTCTCTTACTGTTCCTTCAAATAGCCACGTATCTTGTAATACCATTGTAAATAAGTCGTGAACATTGCTTCTTTTTAGTTCTTTTGTTGATATTCCATCTATTTTTATATCTCCTGATGTTACATCATAGAATTTCATAAGTAAGTTTACCATTGTTGTTTTTCCTGCTCCTGTTGGACCAACTATTGCTATTTTTTGTCCTGGTTTTGCTTTTGCAGTAAATCCAGTTATTGTTGGCTTTGGATTGTTGTCATATTGAAATACTACATTATCAAATTCAATATTTCCTTTTGCTTCATCTCTAGATAAGCTCTTTGTTAAATTGTCTTCATTTGGCATTTCTTTTTCATCCATAAACTCAAATACTCTTTCGGCAGCAGCTGCTGTTGATTGAAGTGATGTCATACTTTGTGCTATTTGCGATAATGGGTTTGTAAATAATCTAACATAAGTCATAAATGCAACTATTACACCAAATGTAATTACATCGTTTTTAACAAGTATCGCACCAACTACACAAACTGCAACATACCCAAAGTTTCCTATAAAGTTCATTATTGGTGGCATTATTCCTGATAAAAATTGGCTCTTTTTATTTGCTTCATATACTTTTTCGTTTAACTTATCAAATTTGTCATTTACTGTTTTTTGTCCATTGTAAATTTTTACTAAGTTAATTCCTGAATAAACTTCCTCTATATGTCCATTTATTTTTCCTAATTCTTCTTGTCTTTCTACAAAGTATTTTTGAGATTTTCCAAGTATCAAAAACATAAATACAAATCCGACAAGGCTTGATAAAATTGCAGTTATAGCCATTATCCAGTTTGTATAAAACATCATTACTATTGATCCTAAAAATAATGTAATGTTTGCTATTAATGTTCCAAGTGATTGGTTCATCATTTGAGCTACTGTATCAACATCATTTGTTATTCTTGATAATGTATCTCCAACTGAATGTTTATCATAATATCTTAATGGCAATTTATTTATTTTAGTTGAAATGTTTCCTCTTAGTTTTTGTGCAAATTTATTTGAAATTGTTGCCATTATAATTCCTTCAGCAAATGTGAAAATTGCTGCAGCAATATACATTATTGATAATATAATTGCTATACTTTTTATTTTGTCTAAATCAATATTCCCCATCATTCCAGCTGTAATTGTATCAGTTATGTCTGATAATTTATCAGGTGCAATTATGGTTATAATTGATCCTACTATTGAAAATATAAATGCAAATGCTATTGCTATTTTGTATGAACCCAATTCTTTGAATAATCTCTTTACTGTTCCTTTAAAATCCTTGGCTTTTTCTCCTGTATTTCCGCCTCGTCCCATTGGTCCATGATGTTGTACTGGAGTGCTTGTTTGTGTTTTATTTTCTTCTTCGTTATTCATTTTCAAGTTCCTCCTCACTTAATTGTGATAATGCAATTTGTTTATACACTTCACAATTATTCAATAAATCTCTATGTTTACCAATGCCAACAATATTTCCATTTTCTAATACTATAATTTTGTCAGCGTTCATAACTGTTCCTATTCTTTGTGCAACTATTAATACAGTTGCATCTTTTGTATATTTTTTTAGTTCCTTTCTTAAGATACTATCTGTTTTGTAATCAAGAGCTGAAAAAGTATCATCAAAAATATAAATTTCTGGATTCCTTGCTATTGCTCTTGCAATTGATAGTCTTTGTTTTTGTCCTCCTGATACATTTGTTCCACCTCTGGCCATCATTGTATTAGTTCCATCTTCCATTTTGCTAACAAATTCCTCGGCCTGTGCTACTTTTATAGCTTCATTTACTTTTTTATCAGTAATCTCTCCTTTTCCATTGTCTCCAAATGTTACATTATTTTTAACAGTGTCACTAAATATTACTGCTTTTTGTGGTACATATCCTAATTTGTTATGAAGTTCTTTTTGTGTGTAGTCTTTTACATTAACATCATCAACTAATACTTCTCCTTCTGTTGCATCATAAAGTCTTGGAATAAGATTTATTAGCGATGATTTACCACATCCTGTTGAGCCAATAAATGCAACAGTTTCACCTTTATTCGCAACAAAAGAAATATTTTTTAAAAGTGGTGCATCTGCATCTGGATATTGGAATGTAACATTCTTAAATTCAACTTTTCCAGTTACCCCTGTATCTACTTTGTCTTTCTTTCCGTCTTTTATTGTAATTGGAGTATCAAGTACTTCATTTATACGTCCTGCAGATACTTGAGCTCTTGGAAGCATCATAAATATCATTGCAAGCATTAATATTGAAATAATGATTTGCATTGCATAAGAACTAAATACAATCATATCTCCAAATAGTCCTATTTTGCTCATCATATCAGCATTGTTAATAAGTTTAGCTCCTATAATGTAAATTCCAAGTGGTAAAAAATCCATTATTAAATAAATTAATGGTTCTAGTGTAGCAAAAGCCTTTTGGTTAAACATTTGCATATTTGTTAAATCAGAATTAACTTTGTCAAATTTATCCTCTTGATATTTTTCAGCATTAAATGCTCTTACTACTCTTATTCCTGTTAAATTCTCACGAGATACTGTATTTAATTTATCAGTCAATTTTTGTACAATTTTAAACCTTGGTGATACCACTGCAATTATAACTGAGATTAATGAAAGCATTATTACAACTTCCACTCCAGTTAATGCACTCCATTGCCAACTCTTGTTTAAAATTTTAAACACAGCCCAAACTGTTGTAACCGGTGCTCTAATTATTAATTGTGTTCCCATTGCAAGTGTCATTTGAATTTGGCTAATATCATTTGTTGTTCTTGTTAATAAACTGCTTGTTGAAAATTGTTTTATTTCATTTGTTGCCATATCTTCAACTTTCGTAAATAGTTTTTTTCTTATTCTTTTTGTAATTGTTGCCGTTAGTCCTGCAACTAAAAAATCTGTAAATACTGCAATACCAAGACTTCCTAATGCACATAAAAGCATATATCCACCATTTTTTAGAATATCTGACATTTCACTTCCTTCAGTTTCAACAAGCCTTGTAATTTCTGACATATAATCAGGCATTTTTAGTTCAAAATAAACCTGCCCAATTACAAGAAGTATTATTGCTAAAAATGTAATTACATTTTTTTTATTAAAATTCTTAAACATTAACTTTAGCATCTTGCTTTTTTCTTTCCTCCTTTTTATTAATTGTGCTAACATTTTGTCGTATTTTTTCCAATACGCTATAAAAGATCTCAAGTTCTTCCTTTGAAATACCTTTTTTAATTATCTTTTCAAATTTTTCTCTATTTTTTCTTAATTCATTGGAACTTTCTATAGCTTTATCTGTTAACACAATCTCTTTTTGTCTAGCATCAGACTTCAATTGTCTTCTAATAATAATTTTATTTTTTTCCATTGTTGTTAAAATTCCAGTTGCAGTTGACCTCCTAATATCAAAAAAGTCTTCTATTTCCTTTTGCGTACATGTATTGTTATGATGTAGCAAATAAATTATTATTCTTAATTGTGTAGGACTTACAGTGTAATTTGTTTGTTCCATAAGAATCCTTGAAAACATGTTATTAGTTTTCGCCAGCTCTCCTCCAATCGTTTTTTTATGCTCTTTTTTCATTGTTAGCCTCCTAACGTTTCATATATTAGCACCTATATTATTCTTTGTCAATAGATATTCTTATTTTTTACAAAAAATTCACAGGTTATAATAAAAAGAGAAGCTATCTTTCGCACGATAGCTTCTTCGAAAATAAAAGGGGATGTTTTTCTTTATTAATCAGTAATAGGAGTAAATCATTACTGATTATGCTTATATTATAATAAGGAAATTTGTCCATTTTGTGAACTCAAAGTGAAAACTTCATTTTTTTTTATATTTAATTAGTCGTTTGTATTTGTGTCACTTGGTTCTTCTACAAGAGTTACTGTAACTGTTTTTTCTGTTCCGTCTCTATTTATTGTAAGTTCCATAGTGTCTCCTACGCTGTGTTTATTTTTTATTTCATTTAATTCGTTCACATTTTCAACAGTAGTTCCATCTGCTTTAACAATAATATCTCCTGCTTGTATTCCTGCTTTTTGAGCTGGTGAAAAGTCATCTACTGATCTAACATAAAATCCCTTTACCAAATTATATGTTGGGTTATTTTTTATTATTTCATCAGTTATATCTATTCCTCTAACTCCAATATATGGACGTATTACTTTGTTATATTTTATTAAGTCACTATAGATTGATTTCGTACTATTAATTGGAATAGCAAATCCTAGTCCTTCAACTCCAGTTCCTGAAGCCTTTATTGAGTTTATTCCTATAACTTCTCCATTACTATTAACTAATGCTCCACCGCTGTTTCCTGAGTTAATTGCAGCATCTGTTTGAATTACAGTATATGTTTTCCCATCACTGTCTGTTATCTCTCTATTTAAGGCACTAATTGTTCCAGTTGTTACTGTACTCTGCATCCCTAAAGGATTTCCGATTGCCATACACCATTCTCCAACTTGAACTGTACTTGAATCTCCAAGAGTTGCAGCTGTTAAATCTGTTTTATCTATTTTTATAACTGCTAAATCTGTTTTTGAATCAGTTCCAATTATTTTAGCATCATATTCTGTTTCATCATTATATAATGTTACTGTAATTTTCGTTGCTGAGCCTAATTCATAGAAAGAGCTTGAGCTTGATGAACTTGAATTAACAACATGATTATTAGTTAATATATATCCATCTGAACTTATTATAACTCCTGAGCCTTCTGCTGTAGCGGTTGATGTATTGTTTGAGAATATCGAGTTAACTGAATATGTTACATTAATTCCAACAACCGATGGTAAAACCTTTGCTGCAACAGCCACTCCAGTATCATTAATATCTGAAAGCGAAATATAGTTTGTATTAACATTTCCTGAACTTGTTACAGTAGTAGTTGGCACACTCGTTTGACTGTTATTTCCAATTAGTTTTGATTTTATTGTTGGAACATTTACACAAGTTGTTATGACAAGTGCTGCACCAATTACTCCACTAAAAAATGGAACTACAACGGTTTTTCCAAAGTTATTTTTTTGTTTTTCTTTTTTTACCTTTGGAGCATTAAATCCATTGTTTGGCTTCGAGTAGTTAGATTTGTTGCTCTGTGTGTTATTAAAATTAGCGTTTTGAGCATTCGCATTTCTATTCTGTGTATTTGCATTTTGTACATTTGCATTTGCTCTTTGAGAATTTGCATTCATGTTTTGAACATTTGAGTTATTATTGTTAGATTCTGATGGATTAATTTCTTCGCTTGAATTTGCATTTACAAAATTATTATTTTCCATTTTTCTTAAGCATAAATTTATTTGTTTGTTTATACTTTTCTTCCTTTCTTATATTTTAGGCTATCTAAACTTAGGCTTTGCTTTTTAGCTTATGAATTAATTTTCATAACATTTAAATATCTAAGTCTAGTATTCCTATTAGATAATTCTAGGATACTACTGTTTTGTGAACTTATTGTGAATAAATTGTTCTTTTTTATTGATTTTTAGTTTTCTTTTTGTAGTATTTTTTATCAGTTGTACAAAATAAAGTGTGGAAACTAAAATAAAAAATGAGACGTTATTTTTGATTTTTTTCGTCTTCCATATTAATTATCTTTTCTTTAGCAAGATCTGCAACTCCTTCTAGTGCCCTTAGTCCCTCAATTGGAACTGCAAATATAACTGTATTAGATTGATCACTGCTCAAGTCATTAAGTGTTGATAATGTACGTAAGTGTAGAGCCCCTGGTGCTTCACTCATTATTCTAGCAGCTTTTGCAAGGTTATTTGAAGCTTCTACTTCTCCAGCTGCTTTAGTTATGACAGCTGCCTTCTCTCTTTCTGCTTCTGCGACTTTTGCTATTACTCTTTTCATTTCTTCTGGAAGTGAAACATCTTTTAGTTCGACATTTTCGACTTTAATTCCCCAAGGATCTGTAGCTTCATCTACAATTTTACAAATTTCGTTGCTTAATTTATCTCTTTGGGTCAATAATTCATCTAGAGAAACCGATCCAACTACGTTTCTCATTGTAGTTTGTGCAAGTTGGCTTACCGCATAGTTAAAATTTTCAACTGCAATTACTGCTTTTGCAGCATCAAATATTTTGTAATATAAAACAGCATTGATTTTAATTGAAACATTGTCCTTTGTGATTGCTTCCTGTTCTGGCACATCAACGGTTTTAGTACGTATATCAACTCTTTTAAAAGAATTTGCAATAGGCCAAACTATATGCCATCCTGGTCCTAATATTCTAGAATATTTACCAAACGTAAATAATACTCCTCTTTCGTATTCATTGACTTGCTTTATTGAGCAAAGTACAATAAATAAAATTATAAATAGAATTACAAATATCATAATTTTATCTCCTTTCACTTTACATTATATATGAAACTACATTTTATAGCAATAACTTTTTGCATTTAATAATATAAAACGTTGTAGGTTAATGTTTTGTACATTAAAAAAGCTGAAAAGCATAATATTTAACAGCTCGCATCACAATGACTTTATTAACTAATAATTTAAACTATCATTATCCAATAGAAAGTCATATATACTCATTAATATAATCCCATTATCATAGCGAGATCTTGTTACATTATCTCCAACAATAATTATTTTCTTAAAAAAATCATTAACATTTAGCAGTGACTTTTGCTCTTGAATAACTTTTTCCTTTGTTTTCATTTCTAAAGCTGATTGAATATATATTTTATTATTTCCTTTGTTGGCTACAAAGTCTATTTCTAATTGTTTCTTCGCATCACCCTCTCGAATATCAACAGAACCAACATCAACATTATAACCTCGTTTTTTTAGTTCTATATATATAACGTTTTCCATTATATGTGATATTTCTTCACTTTGTCTAAAATTTAAAAATGAATTTCTTATTCCCATATCCGTAAAGTAGTATTTTTGTGGGGTCTCAATAAACCTCTTTCCCCTTACATCAAATCTCCTTGCTTTTTCTATAATAAATGCATCTTGTAAATAAGACAAATAATTGTATATAGTTTTATCCGTCATTGAAGATAATTTATCTCTTTCTTTAAAATTATTTGACAATTTTAAAGGATTTGTAAGACAGCCTATATCAGATGCTATTATTTGAATTAGCATTTCAAATTCTTCTTTGTTCTGAATTTTATTTCTGTCAATGATATCATTAACATATACATTAATCTTTTGAGCATTCAAGTAATTTATTTTTGCATTTTCTGTTTTTGCAAGTACTGTTAAAGGCAAGCCTCCAAAGGTATAATATTCATTTAATGCTTTCTCTTCTGATCCATCATATACAGAATAAAATTCAGAAAAAGATAATGGATATACTTTTATTTCGTCACCTCTACCTCTAAATTCTGTTATTATATCTGATGATAAAAATTTTGAATTACTTCCTGTTACATATATATCTACATTGCTTATATGCATAAATCCTATTAATATAGATTCAAAATCTTTTACTTTTTGTATTTCATCTAGTATGATAAAGTATTTTTTCTCATCTTTAATTAAGCTTCTAACATATTCGTCTAATGCATCTGGCTCTAAATATTTTTTATTAATATTTTCATCTAAACTTAATTGTATTATATGTTCTTCATCAATCCCTTGTTTTAGTAAATAATTCTTGAATATTGTATTTAATAAATATGATTTTCCACATCTCCTAATTCCTGTTATTACTTTTATAAGGCCATTATCCATTCTATCAATAATTTCCTGTAAGTAATAATCTCTTTTTATTTCCATACTCATTACCTCCATTACGAATTTTTTCCGTTTATGTACTTTTTTCGTAATTCAATTATACTATAGCTAATTTATTATGTCAAATTTGCATTACGAATTTTTTACGTTTACGTCTTTTTTTCGTAATACTATTATACTATAATTTTTTTAATTTATACGATATTTATTATTATTCTCAAATTCAATGAATCTTGAGGTTCTTTTTCTCGCAACAATTTGGAATGTATGTATATTGATTTTATTTTTTTGCTGTGCTAAAATTGTACTAGTTTATTGGTTGAAGAAGGGAGGTAAATCGTTATTTTAGATTATCTAAATATCGATTAAAGAATTATGAGAAGTTTAGAAGATTATATTCGTACAATTCCTAATTTTCCTAAGGATGGAATTATGTTTAGGGATATAACTACGGTTTTACAGGATAAAGATGGCTTACAACTTGCAATTGATTCTATGCAGAAAAACTTAGATGGAGTTGACTTTGATGTTGTTGTTGGCGCTGAGTCAAGAGGTTTTATTTTTGGAATGCCAATTGCATACAATTTAAAAAAGTCTTTTGTGCCAATTCGTAAAAAAGGTAAACTCCCAGCTGAAACTATTGAAGAGTCTTATGATTTAGAATATGGGCAAGCTACATTAGAAATTCATAAAGATTCTATTAACCCCGGCCAAAAAGTAGTTATTGTTGATGATTTGATTGCTACAGGTGGTACATCTGAAGCAATGATTAAACTTGTTGAAAGACTTGGAGGAAAAGTTGTTCAGTTAAACTTTTTGATAGAGTTATCAGATTTAAATGGACGTCAAAAATTAGCAGGTTATGATGTTAAATCTTGCGTGCAGTATGAAGGAGAATAGTTTTTATGAAAATTGGAATTATTGTTGCTACAAATCAGGAAATAGAAGCTACTAAAAAAATTTTACATGATGCAAAACTTACGAAAATATACGACTTGGAGTTTTATGAAGGAACTGCAGAAGGTGATGATGTAGTATTGGTTAAATGTGGAATTGGCAAAGTAAATGCAGGTAGAGTTACTCAAATTTTGATAGATAAATTTGATATTAAAGCAGTAATAAATGTTGGAGCAGCTGGTGCTATTGATCCAGAGCTTAATATAAAAGATATTGTTATTGGAAATGAATTGGTGCAATACGATTATGATACTTCTGCTCTTGGGGACACTAAAAAAGGTGAAATTGATGGCATCGGTATGTTTATAAAGAGTGATGAAAGATTAATTAATAAATGCATGGTAGCACTTAATAAGATGGATAAAAAAGATTTCAATTATAAAATGGGAAGAATTGCTACAGCTGATTTATTCTGTTCTGATAAAGAACTTGCTGATGAAATCAGAAAAATTTATGATGCTGAATGCGTTGAAATGGAAGGAGCTGCTGTTGCACAAGTTTGCAAACTTGATAATGTTCCATTTGTTGTTATCCGCGGAATTTCTGATTCACCTAATGGAAATAACGGTATTGATTATTTGCAATACTGCGATATTGCTGCAAAACAGGCAGCAGAACTTCTTGATAAGATTTTAGTAGAGATTTAATGTTTCTTTTAGTTCAAAATCTTATATTGATTTTTGGACTTTTTTCTATTGAATTTGAATTAAAATTAAAAATTAGTATATAAATAAAACAAGTAGATTTTTTTGTAAGATCTACTTGTTTTATTTACTTTCTTAATCTCAATAAAAACACCCGCAAGTACATTTGTACTGCGGGTGCCTCACTGCCTATTTAAAACCTAAGCATTTTTTCTGAGTTTCGTCTGAGTCTGATGTTTCCCTTCAATCGCTTTGTCAATCTCGAAGTAGTCTCCAAGATTGGCCAATTCTGAAATAGTTCTTTTAATGGTATCATTATCAACAATCTTAAGAGATCCATGCCTCACAGAGTCAATCTCGAACAAAATATTTCTTCCCTTTAACACCGTAACCTGGACGTCGAAAATCTTGCCATCATATTTTACAGGTGTTAATAAAATTTTCGTGTTTCCACAGGTCGCTCTCATTGAAGCTTCTCTTAAAAAACTTCTGAGAATATCGTCCTGTTTTTCAAGCCACCTTTGGCTTGAACTACTTGTTGTGAATTGTAATACTTTGTCTGCCTGCATTGGTTTGTTTGCCTTTCTATTTGTGCAGTGGTTAATAGTTACGTGACCAGAAATCCCGGTCTTTAAAAGATATTATACTCTCATTTTTTTGTTATGTCAACCCATTTGGTGCCAAAATTTGTTAATTTTTATAGACAAATTCCATCATTTTCCTTGTTTTTTTTACCTTTTATTCCACCTTTATTTGAACAATCTCTTTTTTTTGTTTGAATTGTATCATTAAATGCTTCTAATATTTGGTCTGTTATTACATCTTGATTATAGTTTTGCTTTGTATATTCTGCTATTTCTTGGTTGTTAAACTTGTCTTTCTCATTTACTATTCTTTCTACGGCTTCAGCAAGTGATTCAGGTGAATCCTTTGGAATCATATAACCTAATGGAACTTTTTTTACATAATTATTTCCATTTTTATATACCGTTTCTTCCTCTTTTGAAGCCATAATGTCAGGTATACCACCTGATTCAGTTCCAATTACAGGATGTCCTGTAGCTGTTCCTTCAATTACAACTAAGCCAAAAGGCTCGTCTCTTGATGGAATGCAAGATATTGTTGAACAATTTTGTAATAAATTTATTTTGTCTTGAGGTTGTCTTCCAACAAAATAAATATTTTTTGAATCTTTTGCTTGTTCTCTTAATTTGTCACCTTGGTCGCCTGAGCCAACAATAACGGTAATAACTTTCTTTCCTTCTTTTTCAAATTCAGCACTATATTTTTTCTCAGCGCTAATTAAGTCATCTATTCCTTTAAAATCAGCAAATTTTCCAACAAACAATATTAAGTTGTCAAAATCTTTTGGAATCTCTCTTCCAGTTTTTTCGCCTTTTTCAGTTTGGTCATATAAACCTTCAAAGGCTTTCTCCTTTATTTCTTTTTGACTCATATCAGTTATTTTATAAAATACATCTGGGCTATAGCCATTTTTAATAAATTCAACTTTATCACTTGCCTCTGGAAATAGCTTTTCAAATTGTTTCTTTTGGTCGTTAGAAATTACAATAATTCTTTGTGCATTTTTAGCTGATTCCTTTGCACTTGCAATATATGTTTGGTATTTTTTTATTTCATCATTTATTTCAGATTCTTTAAGCTTTCTTCCGTTTTTTTCGTATGTTCCATCTTTTATTTGCTCTAAAGCTTTCAAGCTCTTTTCATATCCCATCAAATCCGTTCCATGAATTGTAATAATTGTTGGATAATCTGTCTTTGTGCAAAGATCCGAAGCTATCCATAAGTGTTGAGCATGAATTACATCTGGTTGAAATTTTTTAACCTCTTTGTCAATAATTTCCTTGAATTTTTTTGTATACATTACTACTTGGTCAAAGTCCAAATTCCAAAAATTTCCCTTGCTTTCAGTATGGGTCTTATACATTGGATAATTAAATGGAAGTTGTCCCGGAATTACTTCTGGATTTTCAGTTTCTCCAGTAAATGGCACTACAACATAATTTACTCCTGGAATTTTTTTGAAATTTGTCCTATTATTGGCTGTAATTATTTCGACGTCATATCCTCTTTTTATATAGCTCTTGGCTTGCGTTGTTATTAGAGTACCACTTCCTGCACCTTCAGTTGGAAATGCAGTTACTATCAAAATCTTTTTCAATCCTTTTTTCTCTTGTTTTTGTCCGTTTTCTTGCTCCTCTTTCATAGCTCCTCCTTTTACAGCAATTTTTAGTTTTTTAATTTTGATAAATCAGGCATATTTTTCTTATAAAAGATCCCCTTAGTTAGTCTTATCTCCAAATTCTAATGTATATATATTACAACGAATATGCATAAAAATCAAGCTTTTTTGTAAATTCTAAGTATTTTTCGTTATCAAACTACGTTATAGTTAAATAAAAAATTTTTGATTTTTCGTTTGCTTTATTTTTGCTCTTTTAATTAATAAAAATTTTCCAGTTTGTAATCATATTGGTGTTATTATTTGAGCTTTCATTTGTATCTTAATGTTCGTTTAGGTTTACATCTGTGCTTTTGTTCTCATTTAAACTTGTATTGGTTACTTGGCTTTCACTTATGTCTGTATTTGTGCTTTTGTTCTCGTTTGAACCCGTGTTGCTATCTTTGCCTTCATTTGATGCTGTATTTGTTTTTTCATTTTCATTTGGATTTGTGTCTGTATTTTTATTTTTATCTAAGTTTGTATTTGGCTTTTCGTTTTCATCTGAATTTGTGTCTGTATTTTTATTTTCATCTAAGTTTGTATTTGTTTTTTCGTTTTCATCTGCATCTGCGTCTGAATTATTCTTCGTGTTTTCATTTGAATTTGCATTAGTGTTTGCCGTAGTGTCTTTTTTGGTATTTATGGATGGATTTTTCCAAGGATTATTGGGGTCAGTGTCTGTCGGATCCCAGTTTCTGCATTCCTCATTACCTGATATTTTGGGTGCTTTAGCATTATTTGTAACATTTGTGTTAAATTCTACTGTGGTTCCGCTTTCAACATTATCATAAATCCATTTTGCATCTGCTAGTTGAAGCCTTATGCATCCAGCTGATACTGATTGGCCTAGTTTATCAAACATACTATATCCTAATCCATCTTTTGATTGAGTTAAATATGGTACTGAGTGGAAGAATATTCCTCCTACAATTCTTGTAGGGTATCGTACATAAACACTGTGAAATTTTGCCCATACAGAACGATTTCCAAGCATTTTATATTTTGTTTTTTTATATAAACTACAAGGAGGCGTGTATTCCCCTGTTGAGCAGATCATTGCTCTTACAAGTATTGTATAATTGCCATCATCATCTTTTCCATACACATTAACTCTGTTGGCTCTATTGTTGATTTTTATATAATATTTGGATCCATTATCTTTTTCTTCAGTATTAGTTTTATTGTCCTTATCATTTTTTGAGTTTTTATTTTGAGAGTTTTCATACTCTGTTGCTTGTTCTTCAATAGCTTCATTCTCAAATTCACTTATGTCCATCATTTCATTTGTATCTTCAGTATTGTTTTCATCATCTGTATTTATGTTTTCTTCTGCAATTTGATAGCTAGCTGCTTCTATAGTTTTATTCCTTTCAATGTTACTATTACTTTTGATTGAGAATATTATCATAACACTAATTAAAGCTATTGTAATAATTACTAATAGTGCAATGATTTTTTTACTTACTCCTAATTTTTTCATTTCATTGCCTTTCAAATTTTTCATTTGTTATATATTATTATTTTATAACACATATTATTATTTTTTACAATAACATTATATCGTTTTTAGTTATCGATGTGTTACAGATTAATGGTTTTAAGAACAAAAAAGCTGCAAAGCATAAACATGTAACGTCAATGTTATTTTAAAAATTCGCTAGATATTCTCGTTACAAATTTGAATTTACAACTTTTAGAATTGTTTCTTTTGGAGTTACTCCTATAAATGTTTTTATTAGTTCTCCGTCCTTGAATACTAATATTGTTGGTATACTCATTACATCAAATTTTGAGGCTAGGTTTATTTCTTCATCACAGTTTACTTTTCCAACTTTTATGTTGCTATTTTCTTCAGCAATTTCATCAATTATTGGACTCATCATTCTGCAAGGTCCACACCAGTCAGCATAAAAATCAACTATTACAATTCCTTTTGATTTTTCTACCTCGTTTTCAAAGTTTCCTTCATTAAATGTTTTTACCATTTTATTTTCCTCCCTTATAATATGTTTATAAAATTTATATTAAATAAACATTATTAAAATATGTTACATTAGGTTTTCTATTGATTTTACATATTCTACAGCGGATAAACCTGCCTTAGCTCCTTCAAAAACAGCTTTGTTTACTTGTAATAAACCTCCCGTGATATTTCCGCAAGCATATATTCCTTTAACATTTGTTTCCATATTCTCATTTACCTTTATGTTGTCGTTTTCCGTAATTATTCCAAGTGTTTTTGCAAAGTCATTTGCTCCCGCTTCTCCAAGTGCAACAAATATTCCATCTATGTTAGTTTCTGTTGAATCTTCAAAAATGACTTTTTGGACTTTTTCTTTTCCAGCAATTTCTTTAATTTTTTTGCTGTTAACTTCAAATTCATTGTTAATAGATGTCGCTTTTTCACCATTTGTTAATATAATAATTTCTCCTGCAACATTGCTTAACGTCTTTGCTTCGGAATAAGCAAATTCTCCGTTTCCAATTACAGCAACTTTTTTGCCTTTATAAAAAAAACCGTCACAAATTGCACAATATGAAATGCCTTTTCCTTCAAATTCTTTTATTTCTTTTATGTTAGGTGTTATCTTTTTGTTTCCTGTTGCAATTATTACAGATTTTCCCGAATATTCATCTTGTAAAGTTTTAACATTAAATCCGCCCTGTATATATTCTATCCCCGTAACTTCGCTTGTTTTTAATTCTACTCCTAAATTTTGAGCCTGTTTTATTCCATTGTTATATAGACTTTTTCCGTCTATTCCTTTTGGAAATCCATAGTAATTTTCTATTTTTGTTGACCTTTCGAGGTTAGATGTTCCTTTGTATATTACAACGGTTTTCATATTTGCTCTTTTTGCATATAGCGATGCTGATATTCCTGCAGGCCCTGCTCCTATAATGATTATATCATACATTTTATAAATTTCCTTTTCTAAAGCGTTTATTTTTTATAGTTTATTAATTCATTCTTCAATTTCTTTCGCTCTTAAAAAACTGGTCTCTCTACTGAAGAAGTTATATTCCATTTGCCTTTCAAACTTGAATTTGGTAATAATTCATCATAATCTTAAATCATAATCTTAAATAATGCAGAATTAATGGCTCTAATTCGAAATTCGATTTTGATAATATTTCTTCATAATCTCTTAATGAATGTACAACCCATCCTGCATTATTACTTACATATATTATATCTTTATTTGATAGTTCATATTCTTTTAAGAATTTTTAATTGCTAGTGTAATTTTGTTTTTATGTTAACATTTTTAATAATAACTTTACATTACCATTAAGTATGTTATTAAAGTTACAGCTAGAGGAACTGTTAAGTTATCCGTGCCTTTTGGTGAGATTGCTTCAAGTACAGTTGCTATTACAGCTAGTATTATTGATTTGATAAACCAATAACTAATTGAGAAATATGCTAATGCTCCTGATATTATTATTATTGAAATTATTAGCATTGTAAGAGACCCTGCGATTGATTTTGTTGAGCCAAAAATATTAAATTCTTTGCTCTTTATACCTTTTCCTGCTACTGCCGCAAAACCATCTCCATATCCCATTACACAAATTCCAACTAGACCTACTATTGGCTTATGCCAAATTCCAAATGTGAATATAGCAGTTATTAATAACGTTATTGCATAATAAACTGTTCCTAAAGTTTGTTTATTTTTAGGCTCGTCATCACGTTCCATTTCTTTTATAATATCATATTTATATGATAAATAATTCACTACCACAAATACTGCTGGTAAAATCGATGCAACATATACATTATCAAAAAATACCATTGCAATTATCCACCAATTTGCTAGCATTATATGAATAAACTTTCTACTAGCTTCCTTTCCAGCTTTTGTGAATAACCTTGAAATTCCTATAACTAACCCTATGTATAACACTGAAATTATCAGCCCATAAATATTTTTCATTTTTAAAAACGTTCCTTTGGAGAAAAAGATTTAGCTTTTTATTTTCTCGCACTTTTTAAGTATATACTATTTATCGACAAATTTCAACTTAATTTAACATTCAATAGTGTAAATTAGAGAACATTTCTGTTCTCTAAATTTTTTTATGGATTATAATACCCTATTTTATATCTTTATGTTTATTAATTCACTTATATCTTTAATTTTTTCATAATACTCATTACATTTTCCGAATCCATATTCAGCCCATATAAAGTTTAATTTATTCCTACTTGCCGCCTCGTAATCTTTTATTGTATCTCCAACATATATAGCATTTGTAATTCTATTTTTTTCTATAAGTCTTTTTATATTTTTTTCTTTACATAATCCAGTATTACCCGAACATTCATAATCTTTAAAATATTTTTCAATAGAATAATATTCTAAAAAAGCTTCTATATACCCCGATTGACAATTGCTCACAATGTACAGAGCATATTTTTTTGATAAATCTTTAATTGTTTTAATAGTGTTCTTATAGATATGTCCTCCATTCTTTTTCAAATACTTATTTTCGTTGTCTTGGCATTTAGTAATAAATTCATTTCCATCCTTAGTATCTCCATTAAATAAGTATTCAATTATTTCATCTTTGGTAAACCCCATTATTTGTTTGATTTTTTCTTTATTAATTATAATATTGTTCTTTTTAGCCATTTTTTTCCAAATTTGTTCAATTTCTCTTGATGTATCCCATAGTGTTCCATCTAAATCAAATATAATTGCTTTATCTATCATAATATCACCTATTTCAATTTTAAATATTCCAAACATAATTTAAAAAACTCTGTATGACTTTCAGAAAAAAATCCTCTTTTTAATGAAATAATTTATAGTTGTCCATTTTATATCTTCAGCATCTTCTTTTTAAATTTTTATTTTTTTATATCAATATCTTTTTTTAATAGTAATATCTGCAAAATCATCATCTGTTTTATTACTAAGTCAAGCACTAATTCTTCTTTAATTTCAGTTATTATCCCTTGTTAGCTTTTTTCTTTCGTTTTCATCATCCAAATTTCTTAATTCTATTTGTCTGCCTACTTGCAATTTTGTATTATTTTATCATATTAATATAAGATTTTTCAAACATATTTATATCATATTTTTTTTGCCATTTTTCAGAGGGTGTTTTTCTTTCTGTATACACCTTGTTTTTTATAGTTTCTATTAAAAGATCTTTTAATTCATTTTTATTATTTTTGAATAAATAATTATAATCATTTCCAACCGTCAATTCATTAAATGTTGGTATATCATTTAAAATTGTATATATTCCTAATGATAATGATTCCAATGCAGAATATCCAAAACTCTCTGACTTACTTGGTAATACACATATATTTGCAATTTTATATGCTTCTGACATATAATCAAATCTTATTATTTTTATGTTTATATTGTTTTCATTTGCTTTTTCTTTTAATGTATCAACAAATTTTTCATACTGTTTATCCAATCCTGTATAAATAATTTCAATTTTTGATTTTTCTTCATTATTCATTAAACTGCAAGCGTCAAGTAATAGCTGTGGCTGCTTTTGATTTGGTTCTAACCTTTGTGGAACGATTATTTTGATTTTATCCTTATTAATATTATACTGTTTGCAAATTTCGTATTCGGATTTATCTGTTTTTAATCTTGATTTATCTATTGCGTGTGGGATAAAATTAATTTTACAGCCAGTTAATTTTTTATATTCATTTGCATAAAACTTTGATGGTGTTACAAATTTTGTGTTATCATCATTTTTATATTTTTTCATTATGTCAATCACTTTTTTAAATGATTTTTCTCCCCAAGCAAGAGTGTATTCAAATGGATTCGTGTGTATTGTAAATACCCTCTTTTTATCTTTCCACGCTTCTAAAAATAATAAAGAATTTAATTGTATAAAATCATATCTTTTCATGTCAATTTTTTGTTCTAATTTTTCTGCTAATTTTAAATATGATTTATCTGTTTCAAAATTTCCAAAAGCTTCTTGTACTATGTATTCATCAGCTTCCCCTACCATATTAAATATATTTATATTTATATAGTTTACCTCATCTTCTTTGTGTGTTTTTCCTGAAAACATATATACATCAACTTCATTTCCACTATTTGCAAATGTTTTTGCTAGGTCCATTACAAACCTTTCTGTTCCTCCAACGGCTTTTTTAGATATTGCCCAAGTATTGACTATTGCAATTTTCATATATTTCCTCACAAACATTCATTAATTAATTTTCTCTTTACTTCAAAACTTTCTTTCGTAGAAGAGTCAAATTCATTTCCATCAAGAATATAATCAATCCATTTTAACGCATATTCCTTTATCTTTTTTTTATTGCTATAAAAATTTGTATTTTCATCTTTAAAATATTCATTTATAAAGGCATTCATTCCGTAAGTATCAGCACCATATGTTTTTGAAAAAAAGAGATTGGCAATTAAAATAGAAACATCACAAATTTTGCTTCCTTTTTTGGCATCATCAAAGTCTATTATACCAATTTTTCCTCTATCAATTAATATATTGTTTCTGGTAAGATCAAAATGTAATAATGTTTTTTCACTTAAATCATTTTTTAAATATTCTACATCATCTAAATCGTCTAAAAAGCTATATTTTATATTATGAATTTTTTTTAAAGAATCTGCTATTTCTATAATAATCTTATTATCCAATTTTTTATACTTTTTAGACCATCCAATCTGTTCTCCATCAACAAAAGAGTATACAACAATATAATGGCTATCATCAATTTTATAGTATCGTTTGTTTTCCTTTGTATTTATAATTTTAGGAACATTAATATTATTTTTAACAAGTGTAGAATGGATATTTACCATATTAAGCGTATGCTTAATCGTTTTATAAATTTTTGCAACAAATTTTCCATTTTTGGTTAAAATAATATATACGTTTCCATCTGTTGATTCTTCATTTTTTTCTATTTCAATAACATCTTCAAAATAATTTTGTACAAGTGATTTTTGTATTATATTCATATTTATATTCTCCCT
>CACXCH010000012.1 GCA_902766085.1 uncultured Eubacteriales bacterium | reverse complement strand
GTGCAAACAAAAATTATTTATAATTTTTGTTTGTCACATCAAGTGGAGGAGTTCAAAACAGCAAGCCTACGAGCCATTAAATATTATACTTTCCAGCTTTTTTGTTCTTAAAACAATTAACCTGTAACTGGCTTGCGGTTGCAAGTTAATTATTTATTATTAGTTCGTATGCTTTTTTTATGTCAAAGTCCTTACCTATTATTATTCCTAAGTCATTAATTTGTTTAGCCATCTTTATTTTTTCATTTTTTATTTCTTCTGAAGTTTTACCTTCGAAGTTATTTTCATTTTCATATTCTATTAAAATTCCTAAATTCTCAACACTTTGAAAATCTAATTCTATGATTCCATTTGAATAAACTAAGTTATGGTATTTGACTTCAACAAGTTCATCAACATTTAATTTCTTTAGAATTTCCTTTGTTTTTAATATATCATCAATGTTTACATTTATTTTGTCTTCTGAAATTACATTTCCATCATCATCATATTTTTTATCTTTATATGTTATTTTTTGAATCACGTTGTTTTCTAATTTTAATTTTCTTAATAATACTGATTCACTTAAAATCTCAATTATTTTACTTTTTTTCTCATCTTTATTTAAGCTTTTTAAAAATCTTATATTATCATTTGTTGTAACATATATGTCATCAACATCGCTTTCTCTAATAACTTTGAATCCTTTTTTTCTAGTTTTAATAAAGCATCTTCTAAATTTTCCTCAAGTTTTACAGTAATTTCAATTTGTCTCATTTTTTTCTCCAATCTATATATAATATAGAATAAAAGTGAGAAAAGTTCAATAATAAATTTAAACTTTCCTCACTCTGATGTTACACAATTTTTGCAAAGCCTACTTCACTTTTATACATTTCATTTATTAATTTTAGCAATTCTTCTTCAGTCATTTTAGTATTCTTCTTTATTAGTATTCTATGTCCTCCATTTGTTAATTCGTGAAATTGTGATTCTATTTTTATTTTTTTGTTTGCATCAATATTACTATCTATTTCAAATGATGGACTATATTTTTCTTTGTCTGTAACATTTTTTACTTTGCCAAAAACTACTCTATCAAATTCAAGAAATTCTTTGTTTATTTCGTTATCCTCATTTCCAGCTAAGAAGAAGTTAAAATTATACTTTTTTTCATATTCTTGTGTTTTTTCTCTCATTATATTTACAATCTTTAATGCTAGTTCTTTAGCTTCTTTTGTGCTATAGTTGATTTCCCCAGTTAGTGCTGCAACACATTCATTTAACCCTGTAAATTTAATTTCCATTGCTCCTTGTTTTAGAATTCTTCTAATTTTGTCATCATCCCTGATTTTTTCGGAGTCAATCCAAACATTTTGCATCATCAAGAATGGAAAATTATATGCTCTTTTATTGCTTTGTATTTCAAGTCTTTCTAAAAGTTGGTCTTTTACTAAATCCGTTTTTGCGTTTAGTTCATCAAAAAATCCAACTAAATCATTCTTATGTTTAAGTGCAATCCTTGGTAAATTGATTACTGTAGATGAAATTACGCCTCTACTTGCTGAAAAGCATTTATCTCTGTCTATTACATTGTCAATTACCCTAGTTCCGTTTGAGAAATATGCAACTTCTGTGTTATAGTCTCCTTCTTTGTAGTATTGTGAATTATATTGAGTGTCAAGAAAGGAAAATGAGATGTTAGTAGTTTTTATGGCTATTTCGCAAGCCTTTTTTAGTAAGTCAAAGTTTGGGTCATTTTCTTGATAATTTACCCCCTTCTTAATTTTAAATACTATTTGGGGAGATTTAGGATCTTCGTTTCTTCCGATTCCTTCATTTATGACTCTTAATAAGTTCTTGGTAATCATTCTTCCTTCTGCACTAGTATCTGTTCCGATGTTTATTGTAGTTATTTGATTGGTGCAAAGACTATTCACATCGTGTGCAAAACCCTCCAATGCTTGGTAAACTTGTGAATTGGTTTTCTCTAGTGTTTTTTTATATACAATTCTAAACATTCTTTTTAATTCTTCTGCTTCTCTTGTAAATTTATAGAATTGTTTTATGTCAAAATCTATCGTCGATAATTTTTCAATCTCTCTTTCTATTCCATTTATTGCAATAAATTTATCATAGTCTGTATATTCTAGAATATCGTAAATCGTTTGTCTGAATTCTTTTTTGAATGTTTTTAGAACACCTGAGGCCATATAGAAGTCAAATGCTGGAATTGATTGTTCTTCACTTTGATCTTTTTGATTACTTGCTATTGCTACAGTTGCTAGTATAGAGTATGATGAAATACTTTGTGGTTCTCTCATTGTGCAATTGCCTGCTTTAAATCCATCTGTGAATAATTTTTCAAGGTTAATTTGGCAAGATTCAGTTGCTCCCATGGGGTAATAATCGATGTAATTTATATGTATATCTCCGTTTTCATAAGCATCTGAAAACTTTTTCTTCATTAAATATGATGTAGTAAATTCTTGTGAAACAGTTTGCCCATAAGCTGTCATTGCCTCTAAAGTGTTTTTGTCAGAAACCATATTTTCTGCATCGTCCCTAGTGCTTAGTCCTAGTTTTTCAAGAGCTTTTAAGAATTTATGTTTACGTTTTTCTTCAAAAAATAGTTCTCTTGATTGATTTCTCTTTTCTCTATAGTCTGCGAATGATTGATATACATCTTCATATCCATTTGTTCTCAATTCATCTTCAATTATATCTTGAATTTCTTCTATTTTTATCTTTTCTTTATTAGATGAAATTATTTTTTCAATTACTTTATTATAAATTTTATTTACATCATTATCTGTATATTTTCCCTCAATACTGTCAAATCCTTTTTTTATAGCCATTGCAATTTTTAGTCCATCAAATGTGGCTTTTTTTCCATCTCTTTTAAGAACTATTACGTTTTGTAGTTTTTCTTCTTCCATATATATCAATGTCCTTTCTTAGATTTACTAGTAATTAGGTTTTGATTTTTTAGTTAATAATTGCTAATTAAATTTTAAAATTAGTAGGACTATACAATCTCTAAAAAGTCTTTAGTTCTGTTTAAAACATAATTTGCCTTTTCTTCATCATCAGAGTGAATATAGCCTATAATCTCATCTTGTTTTACAATATCATTTACCTTTTTTTCAAATACAAAGCCAACTTTTTTATCTATGTTGTCTTCTTTTCTTATTCTTCCAGCGCCTAAGAATCCAGCTAGCTTTCCAATTGTTAATGCATCTAATCTCATTATTTTTCCTTGTTTATTTGCCTTTATAGGTATAATAAATTTTGCTTTTTCAAATTTATCAGTGTCTTCTATATAAGAGATATCTCCTCCTTGATTTTGAACAAGTTCTATAAATTTTTGATATGCTTTTCCGTTATGTAAATTTTCAAGTATCATATCTTCGCCTTCTTTAGCATTCTTTGCTTTATTGGCAAGTATTAGCATATTAGATCCAAGCAAAGTAATTATTTTTTCAACATCCTGAGGGATATATTTATTTTTCAATACATCAATTGCTTCTTTTACTTCTAGTATATTTCCAACAGCATATCCAACTGGTTCGTCCATACCTGTAATTACACACTTAACTTTTCTATTTGATAATTCTCCTATTTTAGTCATAATGTCTGCTAATTTTCTTGCATCATTAATGTTTTTCATAAAAGCACCGCTTCCGCAAGTAACATCAATTACTATTTTGTTTGCACCTGATGCAATTTTTTTGCTCATAATGCTTGAAGCAATTAGTGGAATACTTTCTGTGCAACTTATTGTATCTCTTAGACTATATATTTTTTTATCTGCAGGTGCCAAATTTAAAGTTTGTCCAATCAGGCTAATTCCTATTTTTTTTACGTTTTCCTTAAATTGTTCTACTGAAATGTTTGTATTATATCCTGGAATTGATTCTAATTTATCAATCGTCCCTCCTGTAAAGCCAAGCCCTCTACCAGACATTTTTGCAACAGGAATACCAAGAGATGCAATTATTGGCATTAAAATTAAAGTAATTTTATCACCTACACCTCCTGTAGAGTGTTTATCAATTACATCTCCTAAATCTGATAAATCGAGAATATCTCCAGAATAAGCCATTGCCAATGTTAAGTCAGTTGTTTCTCTTTCATTCATTCCGTTAATATAAATGGCCATAATTAAAGCTGCTGCTTGATAGTCTGTAACGCTGCCACTTATATATTCGTTTATGAAGAAATTTATTTCTTCTTTTGTTAATTCTCTTTTGTCTCTTTTCTTTGCAATTATATCTAAAATATTCATATTTTTAGCTTCCTTCCGTATCTTATAATCAAAGGTTTTCTTTTATAAAGTTTGCCTGTTTTTCTTAAGCTTCATAAGTCAAATTATAACAATCTTCACGTGATTTTACTATTATTAATCTACATGTTACATTTCTATTGTACATAGTTTAAATATTATTAATAATATTTTTATATTCTACTCTTTCATTAATTACTTTGCACTATCTGCCTTGCTAATTTTGTATATAAAATTAGTAAATTTAATATTAGCAAAAATGTGTAATGAACGTTTTTCTATGTATTAAGCAAGGTCCATATTTTTTTAGTGCTTCTATATGTTCTTTTGTTCCATATCCTTTATTTTTTGCAAAATCATATTGTGGATAAACTTCATCCCATTGTCTCATGACTCTATCCCTTGTTACTTTAGCCAAGATAGAAGCACACGATATTGAATAACAGGTTGCATCTCCTTTTATAATTGATTGATATGGTATATTCTCCGTGTTTATTTCACGCAACGCATCGACTATTACAATATCAGGTTTTTTTTGAAGCTGATTTATGATATCTTTTATGGCTAGGTTTAAACCATATTTGGTTGCTTCTAGAATATTTATCTCATCTATTGTCGTTTCTGGTACGAGTTGTACACTCCATGCAAGTGAATCTTCAATTATCTTGTCATATAAAATTTCTCGTCTTTTTTCCGTAACTTTTTTTGAATCATTAACCCATTCTATCAATGAATCTTTTTTCATTACAACTGCTCCAACTGCTACAGGTCCAGCTAGAGGTCCTCTACCGGCTTCATCAATTCCACAAATTAATTTGTTGCCTTCATTATATAAATTTGTTTCAAACTTTTTTAGGTTTGTTAATCTCTCAATTTCTTGCTCTTTCATTGTTCTGTCTCCTTAAGTAACTTTTCTCATTTGATTTTATTTTAGATTTTGCATTTAGTTAACTTTTGTTAGTTTGTCTTTAGCTTAAATCCTACCATTTATGTACTATTTTATTCTTTATAGCTTATTCCATTTCTGATAGCTTGTACTTGCCGTCAACTCCTGCTGTAATTATAACCTCTCCAGAAGTATAGTTCACTATATAATATGAATTTTCTTCGTTTTCCACATCAATGTCTAATTTTTTTAAATCATCATTATTTAAAACATAGTATTCACCATATTCATTTTCTGAAATGATGTTTTTACTTATAAAATCATTGATTATTGAATCATCAATAGTGTTTGAGCTATTTTCATCAGGGCTGTTTTCATCAGAATCAGTGTTATTATTCTCATTTTCACTAGATGCACTTTCATCAGCACTTTCTTCATTCTCATTGTTTTCGTCCGCATTATTTTCATCAGGTTTTGAGATATATTTTGTAAGGACTGTTCCTACATAATTTGATGTGTTTTTATTGACAGTTGCTTCATCATTTATTCCCTTGCACGCACCTTTTATTAATAGCATATTTGATTTTATGTCGCTATCCTTAACATTACTAACTTTTTTTTGCAGAATATTCACAGCAAATATAACAATAACTATAATAAAGATTATTGCAAAGAATACCCCTATAAAACTAAGCCCACTTTCTTTATTCATAATTTAGCCTTTCCTTTTTCTTCTAATTCGTAATTTTCGGTAATTATACCATTTTTAAGGTAATAAGTAAAGTAGAAAAACAATCTTGTCTCTTAGATAGTTACAGGTTAATGGTTTCTAAGAAAAAAAACTGAAAAGCATAATATTAATAAACCATTAACCTGTAACCTCCGATAAATAGCCTTTTATTTACAATTTACATAAATTGTATTATTGCATTTTTATGACATAAATTTGTCAAAAATGTTGATTTTTTTACTTTTTTTCAACTTTTTTCAACTTTTTTATTGACATTTCAACATTTCTTTGCTACATTGTAGTTGTAAAAAATAAATATAGGAGGATTTTACTATGAATAAGGCAGATTTAGTAGAAGCTATGGCATCTAAAACAGGTGCAACAAAGAAAGCTACAGAAGAACAAGTTGAAGCATTTGTTTCAACAATTACAGCTAGCTTAAAGAAGGGTGAAAAAGTTCAATTAGTTGGATTTGGATCTTTCGAAGTTAGAAAAAGAGCAGCTAGAAAAGGACGTAACCCTCAAACAGGTGAAGAAATGAAAATTGCTGCTTCTAAAGCTCCAGTTTTCAAAGCCGGAAAAGCTTTAAAAGATGCTGTAAATAAATAGTTTATATATCAAATAAAGAACTAAGTTTATAACCTAGTTCTTTTATTTTTATCACAGTTTACTTTTCAATACAAGAATGAAAAATATCATTACTGAATACTAATATGCTCATTAGTATTCTCTATTTAGTTATAACATTTCATCATTTTTTAGTTTCTAGCAATTACTTGATTATGTGGTTGATATTTGTCTTTTGAAATTACCTCTTTTGAAACTACTACTCCATTCTTTTTTAATATTTTATATGTTATTGATGTAGCCCCATTTGACCCTTTCTGAATTACTTTTGATTGCCCTTTTTTAAGTGATGTATCTGTTGTGTAGGTCGTTTTATATTCAATTGTTCCTGTTTTTTGTGATTCGATTTCAACTTCGTAGTCATCATCTTGTTTTAAACCATATATCTGAATTGTTATTTTTTTGTTAGATGTTGTTGCCTTTATTCTTATTGCATAGTTTCTATTATTCTTGAATTTAAAGTCTGGTTGCTCCCACGAAACTGTGGCATCTGTTCCTATTGGAACATAGCTTACTTGGAAGTTGTGATTTTTCCTTGAAACAATTTCTAAATTTACTCTTAATGCTGCATTGTATAATGTGCTTGAAACTTGGCATATACCTCCTCCAACTTCTGTTACTACCTGACCATTTGAGTATGCTCCCGCTTCTTTAAATCCCGCTGCAACAGTACGTTTTCCTATCGTTTCATTATATGAAAACGTCTCCCCTGGCATAATTACTGTTCCATCTAATTTTGACGCTGCTAATGCTATATTGTTTGATCTATTGCTATTACTCGTTGCATAGCTTGTAGTGTAGCTTGCAAGTAGATCAGGAAAAGCTTCGGCTCCTATACTATCTGTTGTAATACTTGGATAAATAACCTTTAAAGGAATTGTGTATTCACTACTTTGCCCATTAATTAGCGCTTTAGCTTCACTAACTGATATTGCAAAATCAACACCATTTGATGAAGCTGTTATTTTATAAGGGTTTGTAGAGTATGAAGCATTTACAGCTTCCTTATATATTTCGCTATGAATTTGGTCTATATCAATTGCTTCAGCTTTTCCTTCTTCAACTGGTATTTCAATGGAATCTGTACTATAATTTTCATTCTCCATTCTTTCTAGAATTAGATTTTTTAGTTCTTCATATTTTACAACATTTCCATCTTGGCCAGCTGTTATGATTAGTTTGTTTCCACTTATTTCGTAACTTGGTTCTTTTATTCCATCTTTAAATCCTGAGTTTAGTTGAGGCACAATGTTTTTTAGTAAATCCTCATTGTATGAAACATCTATAGCAATGTCAGTATTGTGTTTTTTCTGATATAGAATTGTATAGTTGTTTTCAAAAATGTTTCCATTTCTACCAATCATATATGCTTTTTCAATAGTTTTATCAATATCATAGGTAAATTCAAATTGAGATGGAGTTAGAACATAATCTTCATCATTGTGCTTTAAGACTATATCTGTTTCAAGCCTTGTTTCCAAATTTTCTTGTAACTTTTGTTTTGCTTCATCTACAGTAAGATTAGAAATATCTATCCCCATAGCAGAAATATTAGATATAATCTTATTATTGTTTTGGTTAATTAATGCAAAAATAACGCTAAAAACAAATGCAATAAGTAATATTGCAATAATTATAAAAGCGATTATAAATTTTTTATTTTTCTTGTCGTTTTTATGTTGTGATTTATATATAATTTTTTCTGCTTTTTTAAAATATTTTAATGCACTTTTTGTTAGTTCACTTGGCTCTTCTTGATAGAGTATTGCATTCATCTAGTCTTTTCCTTTCTCCATGTTGGAATAAAAAATAGTGCTCCTACTATTATAGGTAAGTAAAATACACATATTCTCCAGAATAATATTGACAAGTTTATAGTTCCATTTTGAAATATTGAATTAAATAGTATTAAGAACCCGCCTTCTGCACCTAATCCTGCTCCCGGTGTTGGGAACACAGTCATAATGAGCATTAAAACAGCTTGAATGGTGATAATCTGAATATATGATGTTCCACTATTTCCAAATGCCTTGTATACAGTATATGTTATTGTATAATATATTATATTCTGCAAAAGCCCAACAATTGACATAAAAATAATTGTTGATTTGTTTTTTGCAACTGATTTGAATTGTTTATTAAAGTTTTCAACACTTGAGTCAAATTTTTTTATAGTAGCATCAGGGTCTTTAAAGATTTGATGTTTTCCAATATGTATTTTATTGTGCAGAAATCTAATAATTGGTTTTGCAATTTTCATAACAAAGTTTTTGTTAAGTGCTGCAAGTACAAATAACCCAACACAAGCAGCATTTAAAAATATTCCAATACCAGCAATCCACGCAAAAGCATTATTAAAAATCCCTCTTAAATATCCAAATTGAGAAATTATCATAACAATAGAAAAAACTATAAGCATTCCTTGTGTTATTACGAATTTCATAGTTAAAACCGATATTGAATCAGAGGTTCTTTTTCCTTCTTTATTCATAATGTAAACTTGCATAACCTGTCCACCTGTTGCAAATGGTGTTAGATTATTAAAAAGTTGTCCAATCATATTTATCTTAACTGAGTTTAAAAATTTTTGTTTGGGATAAATCCTTTTTAATGGTAAATGTAAGCATACACTTTCAGCAATCCAAACAAGTAATAAGCAAATAAACCCAGCAATTATCCATTTATAATCAGCTGTATTTAATATTTCTCTAATTGTTTCTTTTCCATCGTGAGCAAACATATATATAAGAAAAGCAGAAAAAATAGCAATGATAAGAATAATATTAAACCCATATTTTTTCTTATTTTTTTTAATTTCGTATTCCTGTTTATTATTTGCATCTTTTGTGATTATTATTTCATTTTCTTCATTGCTTTCTTGTTCTTTCAAAGCATCCTCCTAAAAATCGCAATTTTTTATAAACTCTTGATTTTTTTTGTTTTTAAATGTATAATAAATGCGTTATACTTCTGCAGAATATTTTTTTATTCGTTTGTGTTTTCGTAATTATACTATCATATTTAATTTATTTTTGCAACATATTATCAGTAAGTATGATTTTCTCAACTTGTAAGTTAAGGAATAATAAAAGTTAATAAGTATAAGTTATTTATAAGTGCTTATTTTGATTATTCAATACTTTTAATATATTAATATGTAGCTGTAGCGTAACTGGATAGCGCACTGAGCTACGAACTCAGGGGTTGCAGGTTCAAATCCTGTCAGCTGCACCAATTAAGTGAGGGTGTAGAATAAAGTGTGGAGATTTAAAAATCTTTATGCTTTATTTTTTTTAATTTTATAAAAATTTATTAAGGAGGAATTTT
>CACXCH010000011.1 GCA_902766085.1 uncultured Eubacteriales bacterium | reverse complement strand
TGACAAGGCTGTTAAAAATGACATGCTTGTCTTACCCATATTTTTATGTTTTGCAGTTTTATTTTCTTTACTATCAATTTCATAAGGCCAAGGCTCTTGCAATAGCCACTCTTTGCATTTGTCCTCCAGATAACTGGTTAGGCTTTTTATGGGCTTGTTCCTTAAGTCCCACTTGTTCAAGTGCTTTTAATGCCATTTGTCTTCTTTTATTTCTAGAAACTCCTGAAATAGTTAGTGCAAGTTCAACGTTTGATAAGATTGTTTGATGTGGTATTAAATTATAGCTTTGAAATACAAATCCAACTGTATGATTACGATAAGAATCCCAGTCTCTATCTTTATATTTTTTAGTAGAAACACCATTGATTATTAAGTCTCCTGTATCATAATGATCTAAGCCTCCAATGATGTTTAAAAGAGTAGTTTTTCCTGAGCCACTTGGTCCAAGAATTGCAACAAACTCATTGTCTCTTAAATTTAGACTGACATTGTCTAAAGCCTTTTGTATTAAATTTCCAGTTTTATATTCTTTGCAAACGTTTTTTATTTGTAACATATTTTTCTCCTTATTGGTAGGTATAAATCATTTTAAATAGTATATGTTTTTAACTCAAATTATAACACATGATATAAAGTTAGTAAACATATAGATTAAGTGTTTTTCAAAAGTGTATATATGCAACTCAGATTACAGAAACAAGAATTCCTGCTCGCTATAAAATATTTTCTATGCTTTATGTAACATAAATATTTTCTTGACTTTATTATTCTTTTGTGATATCTTTTTGGTCAAGGGAATAGAGGAAAATAGTATGAATAAGTTAAGCAAGTTTCTTATTGTTATTATAGTTGCCTTAGTAATTTTACTTATAACAATTACATTCAAGTACTTTAAACAACGAGACTTTATTTATGAAAATATGGGGAATTATAATTTTAGTGTAAATAATACCACCAATAGCATTAATTAAGAGAGTGAGGAATTTATTCCTTACTCTCTTAATTTTTTAAATTAACTTTTAAAAGCCCCGCTTCTTCAATTAATTCAAAATAGTCTTTATTTTTATTTTACTTAAACTTCAATATGAATACATCTAAATTCTTTGTAACCATATTCATAAACGCTCTTGTTAAAAGCATCATAAGTGTGCGCTGCTATAAATGTATTTTGAACACTATTGCCAGGTTGTATAACAATTAATGTATGGGTAAAATTTTTTCCATCAAAACTTAGCTGAATGATGTCCCCTATTTCTAATTTGTTAATATATGAATACGAACCAGACGGACCTGCAATCCCATTATTGTGAATTAAAAAATCATACAAAAATTCTGTTGATGTCCATGATGGGGATCTATTGTTAACACTTATGTAATACCAGCCATTATTTCTATCAAAATTCATTTCATTGCAACCAGCATATATGCACTGTGAAGCAAAATTAGTACAATCACCACCTATAGAATCAAAATTATAGTATTTAGGATTTCGTGAAAAAGCCCACTTTTCAGCATATTGATAAACAGCGTCTCTATTATATGTTCTCAAATCTTTTCTCCTTGCCAACAAATATGTCAAAATATTATATGAATATTTGTAATTTTATGTTTCATTTAGCATTATTAATGATAAGTTCCTTCCTGCATTCTTGCCATCTGCCCTATATGAATGAATTTTATCTGAATTACATTTTGTGCATATATTTGATGTGATAATGTTTTCCCTTTTAATACCTTCTTTTGTTAGTACAGCCTTATTAATTCCTACAGTATCAATATAATACTTTTTGTTCTTATGTTCTATAAATTGGTCAATATTTAAGTCCTTAAATTCATTTTTAAATAAGATTTCTACATCTTTATCGACTTCAAAGCAACACCTTAGAATACTTGGGCAAATATAAATCTCAATGTCTGCTAGGCTAGAGTCAAATCTTTCCTCCATTAAATGAATTGCATTAATTGCAATTCTCTTTACTGTTCCTCTCCATCCCGAGTGAACATTACCAATGATTCTTTTATTTGGATCATATATTAAAATTCCTTGGCAGTCAGCAAGAGATGTAGCAAGAGCAACATTTTTTAAATTTGTAATTAGACCATCTGTATTGTCAAACCTATTGTTAATATTAGTTTCATCAACTATTTCTATATTGCCAGTGTGCTTTTGCACCGGTTTTATAATTCTCTTTGTAGGAATCCCTAATGTATCTTTTAGCGCTTTATATTCATCATCTATATTACTACTATCGTCCCTTTTATTAGAAAAGTCAAAAGGTCTTAAAGTAAATGCATTTATGATGTTCCTATCCGATAATTTATTAAATGTTAAAATTTTTTTATTTAAATTGATTTTACAGTCTTCCATAAAACTCCCTCGTTCACTAAAAAGAGTTAATTTTTATTAACCCTTTTTAGAATGTTTACTATATTTATTTTTTAATTTGTGTTTATTATGCTCACCAATATTAATGTTTTTAATGATGTTCTTCATCTTCTTTTGTCCTTTGAATTGTTCCAAATGGATGATTTGCTGGTGCATATATTGAATATAACTTTATTGGCCTATTTCCTAAGTTTGTTAAATTATGCCATTTTCCCGCCGGAATAATAACAGCATAATCATCATAAACTGTTTTTTCAAATGTTAAATTATTTCTAGTATCTCCCATTTGAACTAACCCATATCCTTCTTCAATTTTTATAAATTGATCAACATCTGGATGCATTTCTAGTCCAATACAATCATTCACTCTTATACACATTAACGTCACTTGCAAATGTTTCCCTGTCCACAAAGCGGTTCTAAAATTATTATTTAATCTTGTTATTTCATTTATATTTATTATAAATGGTTTATTTCCATAGTCCTTTAAAATTGATGAGTCATTTCCATTTGAGCAATTATTATTGTAGCAATAGTTGTTTGAATTATTATTCTGCATTCTTTTCCCCTTTCCTTATGCCTTTTATAATAGTATATGTGTAACCCATCTCTTTTGCTACTTTGTGTTGTCGTTTCAAAATCTTCTAACCGCTTCTTTATTGGTTAATAAGTTTGTTTTATTATCTTTCATAATTATCTTTACTTTCAAAACTCTTTTTTAATGAGTTTTCTTTTTCATTCTGATATTGTATTTCACTCTCTTGTCTTTTTTCTACATCAGCTTGTTTTATCATACTAAAATATTTCTGATAATTGTTTAATAAATTTAACGCTTCGTCTTTACTTGATGTATGTTCCAAAGCATAATTGTATAAGTCTATTGCATCCGTTCCATCATAAGTAGTTGATTCATTTTCAGTTTTTTTAATTATTAAATTATCAATATAAAACGAACAATATTCCCCTGTCCTGTTGGTTAAATTTGACTTTGTCGTACCATAAATTGCAATGATTTTTTTACTATTTTCATCTGCTAAAAAATTATATGAAGCTTCAACAGCACGTTTTTCGCCTTCGTTTGTTTGGTGAAATATAACTCCACTTTCATCATCATTTACCCAAGCATACGTATTTGTTCCAGAATATGCTACTACATTTTCTGCATCTATATTAGTATTATTTTTCTCATTATATTCTTTGACAACTTGCTCTTTAAATTCTTTTCCTGGTAATGCGCTTTCATTTGCCCAATGAATAAAACTATTGTTCAAGCTACCAGTATATGTTAACCTATTTTTTTCGTTTGTAGTGTTACTTTGTCCATCAGGTAATACACTTTCTTGTCCCGTTTTTATTGCTCTTCCTTCTGATGAAAAATTTGAATTTTTTGCCATTCCTCCAATAGAAGCGGCGGTTACAAGTGCAATAATTTTTCCTATGAAAAAAAGTTTTCTTCGATTTTCATATTTATTTATTGATTCATTCCAAATCTTATCCAATCTAGTTTCAGAAATATACGTATTATCTCCTAAGTAACTTGCCTCTTCTTTTAATAGCTTATAAAATTCCTTTTTATATACTTTTTCTATGTATTTTCTTCTTTTTTTTGGATTATTTGATGGAATTCTGCTTCCACAAATTCGTTGTTTTTGCAAAAGTGCAGCTATTTTATAGTTTTCTATAGCTATATTACTTTTGGCCATTCTAGTATATATATTGCCTTTTTCCTTGTTATAAGACTTTATAAAATATACATAGTCATTAAATTCATCTATAGTATCTTTTTCTATTTTTTTAATTAAATCATAATCCTTGATTCTATATAGATATCTTCCTTCCTTTCCTTCTTGTGTGTGAATTGCATATTCTATGTTCTCTTGAATTAATTTTTCTTTTCGAAGTTCTGCTGCTTCCCTTTCATATTCATTATATGTTTCTCTATAACTGTTCATTATTTTCCCTTTCTTAATTGCATAATTTATAATTCAATCAATTTTTTTAGCTCCTGGATCCTTCATAAGCTGTATTGCATTCAATTATTGTTCCGTTTAATTTTTTAACAAGTGGAGCAATTAAATCAGCTTTCAAATAACCTCTTGAGCCATCTTCCCCCGTTGAAACCTTAACTCCTACTTTTCCATCTAAATTTACTCCTAGAACTTCATAAATTTTAATTAAATTCTCAGGCGTAATATCTTTAACAAAATAAACTTTTGATTTTTCCATAAATAAACTCCTCTCTTCTCCATCTTTAGCAATACTTACATTATATAAAATAACTTTATATTTTACAAGATAGTTAACAAAAAATTACTATTCACAGTTTTTTTGTGAATAGTAAAAAAATTATTTCATACCCATCTTTGCTTTATATTCTTTAGAATAGTTTTGATATCTTCCTTTATAGTCGTGTTGTTTTTCTTTGTGTTCTTTGCTATTCCAAATTTCATCTGCTTCTTTAGCCCATTCTTTCGCATACTCATCGCATTTTCCGCATAAATGGTCTACACTTTCTTCAGACTCTAAATCAGTTGAATGAGCCCCCGTCTCTTTAACTAACTTACGTAAATCCTCTGGATTTTCAAGCATTGGGCAAGGTCTAAGATGGTTTTCGTTAAATGGTTGATCTCTATGATAAGCCATAAATAATGGACTTTGTAATATTTCAAGTATTGATTTGTCGTGAATATTTGCATTTGAATAATGAATAAATACACAAGGTTCAGCATCTCCTGCAGAATTTATGTGGAAATAGTTTCTTCCTCCTGCAATGCATCCACCAACATACTCTCCATCATTTTGGAAATCCATTGGGAAGAACATTAAATCAGGATATTTGTCAAAATCACGTAACTCACGAATTCTCTTTATCATATATTTTCTTTGTTCAACAGTTGGCATTAGTTCTGGTACAGCATTGTTTCCAACAGGCATAAAATGGAAGAAGAATCCATATCTTGCGCCTTTGTCTGCAAGCATTTGTATAAATTCATCTGTTGTTACAGCTTCTACATTTGCTCTTGTATAGCAAATTGATGTACCAAATAGAATTCCATTTTTCTTTAATAAATCCATTGCTTTCATAACTGCTTTATAATGTCCTTGTCCACGTCTTCCGTCGTTTGTTTCCTCTGTTCCTTCAATTGATAATTGAAATACAATGTTTCCTAATTTTCTAACATTTTCGCAGAATTCTTCATCAATTAATGTTGAATTTGTGAATATTGAAAATTCACAATCATAATGCTTTTTTGCAAGTTTTAATATGTCTGCTTTTCTAACTAGTGGCTCGCCCCCAGTCATCATATAAAAATGAATTCCAAGTTCTTTGCCCTCTGTAACAATTTTGTCCATATCCTCAAATGATAAATTGTGTTTGTGTCCATACTCTCCTGCCCAGCAACCTGTACAATGCATATTGCAAGCATCTGTTGGATCAAAAAGTATAAGCCAAGGAATATTGCAATCGTATTTTTCACGATTTTTTCTTGTTTTTTGAGTTCCTCTAAATAAAGACTCATAAACTAAATTCATTATTGTCATTTTTAGTACATTAGGGTCTAATTCTCCAACTACTTTATCAAGCATTTTTCTCATTCTACTATTTGGATCAGCAAATATTTTTTCATATCTTTGATAATCCTCTTCTTTGTAATCATTTCCATAAAATTTCTTTGATAGCTCTATAATTTTTGTAATTTGTGCTTCCCTATCTTTTTCTGCACCTTTTATTATTTTGTCAACTGCTATTTCAACAGCTTTTCTTTCCATTGTATGTGTTAATGATGTTCCGTTATTTGCCATTTTTATTACTACCTCCTACTTTCTGACCACTGGTCATTTCAACTGGTACTATAATATACTTTTTTTATTCTATGTCAACATCTTTCTGTTTCTTTTTACAAAACTTCTATTTTTTCTTTATAGGTTTTTTTTAATATAAAAGCTAGGATTATTGCCGTTAAATTTTCAGCTATTTCAAATATCGATGGCTTTGCCTATAAAACCATTCATAAATATTTTTGTGAAAAAATAACGCATAGTATTTAAAGCTGGATTTACGTCTTAAAGGCTACACGCTATGTAAATTAACAATATATATTGTTTGTGCTCAAAATTTTTTATGTAAGTTTTTTTATTAATTTTTATTAAAAATTTTATTAAGTTTCTCTACTAATTCTTTATTATTCCTTGTTTTCATTACTTCATTTATAAAAGTTTCAGTTACATCAGCAGATGACATTGTTGATAATGCCCTTCTTAGCGAATATATTGCTGATAGTTCATCCTTTGATAATAGAAGATCCTCTCTCCTTGTACTTGATTTACTAACATTAATAGCAGGAAAAATTCGCTTTTCAGATAAAGCCCTATCTAGAACAACTTCCATATTTCCTGTTCCTTTGAATTCTTCAAATATAACATCATCCATTCTACTTCCTGTTTCAACTAATGCTGTTGCAAGAATTGTTAAACTGCCTCCATGTTCAATATTTCTAGCAGCTCCGAAAAACTTTTTAGGTTTATGCAATGCTGTTGGATCAATACCTCCAGAAAGTGTTTTTCCAGATGAAGGAACAGTTAAGTTGTATGCTCTAGCAAGCCTTGTAATACTATCAAGCAAAATAACTACATCTTTCCCTTGTTCAACAAGTCTCTTTGCCCTTTCAACAACCATTTCTGCAACTTTTACATGATGTTCTGGTAGCTCATCAAATGTAGAATATATTACTTGACCTTTAATCGAACGCTCCATATCAGTAACCTCTTCTGGTCGCTCGTCAATTAAAAGTACAATAAGTTCAATCTCAGGATTATTAGTTGAAATACTATTTGCAATTTTCTTTATAAGTGTGGTTTTTCCAACTTTTGGTGGAGCAACAATCATTCCCCTTTGCCCTTTTCCAACTGGACATAATAAATCCATCATTCTTGTGGCATATTCATTTTGAGTTGTTTCTAATCGTATTTTTTCATTAGGATAAATTGGAACAAGGTCATCAAATTTAACTCTTTTATACGCTTTTTCAGGAGACATTCCGTTTACTTCTCCAACATAAATTAAAGCAGGAAATTTTTCACCTTTTCTCGCAATTCCTTTAATCTTATCTCCATTATCAAGCTTAAACCTACGAATTTGAGTTGGTGAAACATAAATATCGTCAGCTGTCGATAAATAATTTTTTCCTCTCAAAAATCCATAACCATCAGGCAATACTTCAAGTATCCCCTCACCTATAAAATCATTGGAACTGCTTAAATTATATCCATCTACAACTTTTGGAGTATCATATATTTCAACTTCTTCTTCATTATTTTTTTCAGTTTTATCTACAGCATTAGTTAAAAAACCTTCGGTCTTATCTAAAGTATTAGCAGAAGTTGTTTCAGTTTTATTTAATAAGTCGATTAATTCCTCTTTTTTTAGCTTTGTGCATCCTTTAATACCTTTTTCCTTAGCCATTTGCCTTAACTCGACTAAAGTACAATCATCATAATTCATTATTAAATTTTCCTTTCATTTGGGATATTTTTCAGAATAAAATTTAGAAATAAATAACAAGTTAATTATAACACATTCGTTCTATTAAAATCAACTTAATTTTTTATAAGTTGATGGTTTTTAAATAAAAAACTGGAAAACATAATACTTATATAAAAAATAGATATGGTTTGTTATTTTCCCATATCTACAAATACCTTTTCATTTGGCAAGTACATATCAAGTTTGTCTCTAGCTACGCCTTCAATATACTCTGTAGAGTTTAAATTTTGAAGTTCTTCACTAAGTTCGTTTTGTTCTTTCTTAGCTTCTTCTATTTGGTTTTGATACTCATTTTTCTCTGCAGCATAAGAATTAAGCATTTTTTTCTGTGAGACAAAAGTATACAATATATATACAGTTATAAGAAATAGTAATAACCTTATGAAAACTTTTTTCATGTATTTATTTAATTCCTCTCTTCTCTTTTGATTCAATATAAACTATCACTATTTTTTTATTCTACATAAATTTACAAAATCCTTTAAAATTTTCTTAAAAAAGCTTAATATTTTAACTCCATATTTGATTATAATTTTACTAATTGTTAAAAAATAGAATATTCCTCCTATTAACAAACCAAAAAAATTATAAAATCTCAAATCCATATACTTGAATTTGCTTGATACAAAGAACAATACTAGAAAAACCATAATCCAAAATATTGTATCTTCAATATACGTTGCTAAATTATTCGTTTTAATGCATTTTCTTAAAATTCTAAAAAAGTCAAATAAAAAACTTATAAATATCCCAGCTATAATATATGCAATAAAAATTATTAATTGAGAATATACCATTATTTAAAAATCTTTCCAATAAAATTCGAGGCTTTTTTATCAACCTTATCACTATATACTAATGAATTTATCGTCCCTTCAACAATAATGTCATTTGTATCTATGCTTAATTTATTGATTCTTAAGTCAATTCCTTTCACAGTCAGCATCCCCATATTTGTATCAATAATTACAATCTGATCATCAAAGCTAAGTATATCCATAACTCCAGATACAGACAATTTGTGTCTATTTTCTAACACTAAATTTTGAATTTTATTTTCAGCCATCTGTTGTTGTTCCATATTTAACTTCCTCCACTTTTAAATTATATTCGCTTATGCTTTTAAATATGACATATAAAAAGCATAATATTTAATAGGTAAGTGAAGTTACAGGTTAATTTTCTTATCTATTGTTAAGAGTAAATTGTTTCCGTTTATTTTTAAATAATGCAAGTTATCAATTTATTGTGTAGCTCTTGTAATACTTTGTCATCAATTATCTTATCAAATTGTATTGAAACTTTATATGCACTATTATCAATAGAAATAATATCTTTACTATATTTTAAAACAATGTTATAAATATTTGCCAAAATTTCAAAGTCATTTGATATTCCGGAACCTATTATTGAAATTTTACTTCCCTGTATAAAACTTGGTTTAATTTTTTCATTTTTTAAAATATTTTCAATTTTTTGTTTATCACTTAATAAAATTGTAAATTTTATATTTTGTTTTTTTAAAATCATTGTACCATATTTAATTTTATTGTCTTCTAGCAAATTAATGAGCCTTTTTAGTTCAATCTCTGCAGACACAATAAGGATTTTATCATTTTTTATAATGCTTTTTACAGCATTTTTCTCTATGTTTGAAACTATATTCGTTCCATTGTTATCGCCAAATGTAGATGCTGCAATAATCGGCAAATTGTATTTTTTTGCAAGTTCCACCGAGCGGTCATGCAAGACTTTTGCGCCTTCAAATGAAGCATTTTCCATTTCAATATAAGAAATATTTTTGAGCTTTTTTGCATCCCTTATTATATTAGGGTCAGAAGTATATATTCCATCAACATCGGAAAATATATAACATTTTTTTGCTTTTAATGCTGATGCTAAAGCAATACATGTTGTATCGGATCCGCCTCTCCCTAATGTATTTATATTGTAATTTTTGTCAATACCTTGAAATCCGGTAACAATAACTATTTTGTTTTCCTTTAGCTTTTCAATAATTGTATCTGTATATATACTTGTTATTTTTGCATCCTGAAAGTTACCATCACTCATAATTCCAGCTTGCCAAGCATTAAGAGAAATTGCTTCATAATTTTTGCTATTAAGTACAATTGAAAGCTTACTACTAGATATTTGCTCTCCTGTACTTATCAGTGCATCCATTTCTCTTTCATTAGGATTATCACATAATTCTTTAGCCTCATTTATTAGTTTATCAGTTGTCTTTCCTTGCGCAGAAACAACAACAACAATGTTTTTATATATTTTTTTGAAATTAATAATTTTATTAGCAACAATTTCTAAATTTTTGTTATTTGCTACGGAACTTCCTCCAAATTTTAAAACAACTATTTCCATAAAAAATACTCCT
>CACXCH010000010.1 GCA_902766085.1 uncultured Eubacteriales bacterium | reverse complement strand
TTATATTCATCTGCAACTTTATAGTCTAAATTAGTAAATCCAAGTGCAGCTTTATCCTTTTCAATGTTATGAAAGTCTGATCCTACAGTTGTATACAAATTATTCTTTTTGGCAAATTCATTCCATTTTTTTGTATCATTATGTATTACATTATTTCTATCAGTATAAATATAATTTGCTTCAATTCCGTCAGCATTCATATCTTTTACAATTTTTAGTATCTCATCATCGCTTAGTCCATCCTCATATTGATATGCGACTGGATGTGCTAAAACAACTTTTCCATTATTACTTTTTATTAGTTCTGAGGCTTGCTTTGGAGTTATAGCTTTTTTTGCAACATAAGCTTCACAGCCTTCATTCATTACTGTTTCAATAAACTCTCCTTGGCTTGGTATATGTCCAAATTTTCTTAGCAAAATGTTTTTGTTTTTCTCATTTGTTACAATGTCTTTAGCAATATGCGCCTTTGTTACTGCGTCTACCTTATCTAATTCGTCAGTATTAACTATGTATCCTAATTCTTCAAGTTTTTTTGAAACATCTTTTAAGTAAATATGTCTTGCGTTCCTAATGGTTTCTAGTTGTTTTAGGAAACTTTCATTAAATTTGTAATCTTTAAAATATCCAAGAACATGAATTCCACATTTATTTGTTTTAGTTGAAATTTCAACAGCTGGAATTAAATTTATATTATTTCTTTTAGCATAGTCTATTACATCTTTAGTATATGAAGCAACTGTATCGTGATCAGCAATTGCGATAATTTTAACTCCCGTTTTTTTAGCCATATCAATTATTTCAAATGGAGAAAATCTTCCATCAGAGTTATTCGTATGTATATGTAAATCAATATCAGTCATTTTATATTTTATCTCCTTTCTCAAAGCTTTATTATTAATCAATAAAGTGTTTAGATTTGTTAGAATCTAAATAATATTTTTCTAATCTTTATCAAAAGATACTTCATCTGTCTTTTTTTGTTTTCCTCTCCACAAGTCAAATTTTTTATTTAAGACTTCCATTATTCTTTCATTATTCATTCTTCTCCTTTGTCCCTCTGAAGCAACACTTTTTATAATATCTATTAGTTCTTCATTTGTAAAATTGTTTGCAACTTTCTTTTTTGTTTCCCTATTAAGATCAACCAATTCTTTATCTGCACTTAACACTGTAAAAGAAAACAAATAGTCAAAGATGAAATTATAAGCCGTATCATCATATTGCCAGTTTTTACGATAAGATAAAGGGTGAATTGGTAAATATGCAATACTACCATTACTTTTTTTAGTCTCCATTAATACTTCTGGCACTTGTTTTATTAATTGCTTTAGCTTTGATTTCTCGATTATGTGCACATCCATTGGTAAATATCTATTTGGTACTTTATGATTTTCTAAATCATCTGCTATTTCCCTTACATCTCTTATTGTTCTCAATGGATTATTATCAGATGAGTCCATATTAAAAATTTTCATATATTTTAAAATTTCATTTGATGTTTCTTCTAACTTGCCATCCTCACAGATTGCCCAAAAATCCAAGTCTGGTAATCTATTAATAATTTTTCTAGGTTTTAGTTCATTTATCATATTTGGACAAGGCTTACAAATTTGTTTTAAATCAGGCATTAATTCAGCATTTTTGTAAAGGCAAGCAGCACATGTCCATTCTTTGTCTTTTTGGTCTTTAGCTTGCTCAAGTAACTCATTATCATATCTAATTTGTTCCTCAATTGGAGAAAAACCATCTTCCAAGTTATACTTTAATGAGTAAAATGGATATCCTGTCCCAAATGTTCCAACTGAATGTTTGCTATGTCTATTTATTTCATTCCATACAAATATATGTTTTAAAAAAAATTCCATTCTTGTAGTAGAGTTATTGTTTTCAATACTATTTGAAGCATCAACGACTTCTTTTGTAATGTCATCAATGCTTATCCTATTAGTTTCTTGATTTTCTTGTTCTGGCGTCCTCTCCCATTTTAACCCATTTTCTTGTTCTTGTGTGGTTTCCATATCAATTTTTTCTCCATTTCCTTGTTCTAAGTTTTTATCCATATCTCCTTTTAATCCATTTTCTAATTTATTATCTTCCATTGTCAATCGCACTTTCTCGTTTAAATTTTAGCTATTTATATTTTAACTAATTACCATAATATTAACACAGAAATTAGAATAAATCAAATCTAGCAAAATTTACGATAACTTTATATTTCAAAGTAATTCAAACTTAATTTATATTGCAGAATTGCATTTGTTTTTTGTTTGACGATTTTATATTACATTTATATTAAATTTTATTCAAAACAATTTATTTTTCGACAAAATTATGATATGATATAAAAAATATTGAAAG
>CACXCH010000009.1 GCA_902766085.1 uncultured Eubacteriales bacterium | reverse complement strand
TTATCTAGGTTGTTTTTATGTAATAGGAAAATAGCAAAAATGATTTTAGGAGGACATATTCCTCCTAAAACCTTTGTCAAAAAACTACAAATTTTTTGACAAAAACCTACATTTTTTATTGACATTTACAAATGTGAACATTTTGTGAAAATTTAAAAAAAGTATTGCATTTTTTCTAATAAGGGTCTATAATAATAATCGAAAGGTCAAAGAAAGTCAAAGTCAATAAAACACATATTAAAAGTAAAACATATTATAAAAAGGAAGTGATGTAAATTGAGATTATCTGATTTAATTGAAGATTTCATAAAAGATATGCTTGAAGATGATGATGAAGCAATAATCCAAAGAAATGATTTAGCAGGAAAGTTTAATTGCGTTCCTTCTCAAATCAACTATGTAATTGCAACTCGATTTACACCAACACAGGGCTACTATGTTGAGAGTCAAAGAGGAGGAGGAGGGTACATTAAAATCGAAAAAGTTAATGTTACCAAAAGCAATTATTTAATGCACATCATTAACAGCATAGGAGACAAGATAACAGCTAAAGAGGTTGATATCTTTGTAAAGAATTTTCTCGAAAATGACATAATAAACGAAAGAGAGGCAAAGCTTATAAGAAGCGCAACTAGTGAAAAAGCATTAAACACAAAAGATAATGATGAACTGAGAGCAAAAATTTTGAAAAACATGTTAATAACTTTAGTTTAATTTATGAAAATTAAAGCTAATATTCACACAAAAAACACAATGAACTGATAATATGTAATAAACCTATATTGAAAATAAAATTTACATATTTGATGTCAAAGATGTTTTTGATAGACTAATAACTAAATAATTTTGATATAAGGAGGTAATTATTATGAAATGTCAAAATTGTGGAAAAAATGAAGCAAATTTTAGATATACACAAATAATAAATGGAGTAAAAAAGGAGATTGCATTATGTAGTGAATGTGCAGCAAAGCTTGGATTTAACTTTATGGAAACACCTGATTTTCCTATAAATTTCAAGAGCTTTTTAGGTGATTTCTTTAATGATTACGCAGAAAATGAAATCCTACCCGAAATGGCTATAAAGCCCGTAAAGTGTAAAACTTGTGGAATGACGTATGATGAATTTATAAAAACAGGTATGTTTGGATGTGAAGATTGCTATGATACCTTTAGAAACCCTATTAATTCATTATTAAAAAATCTTCACGGAACAGCAAAACACATTGGAAGAGGATATAAAAACAATGGAAGTAAAATTAAGATAAATTCTGATAAAGAAAAAGAAGAAAGCACTTTATCAAAGGAAGATACAAAATTAGCAGAGCTAAATGCTCAACTTGAAAAGGCAATTAAAGAAGAAAGATATGAAGATGCTGCTAAAATAAGAGATCAAATAAAGGAGATGAAGAAATAATGAATTGGTATTTACAAAATGGAAAAGAATCAGATGTAATTTTTAGTTCAAGGGTACGTTTATCAAGAAATATTAAAGGAATCCCATTTACACCTAAATGTAGTGAAAAGGATTTCAAAAAAGTTTATGACATTATGAAAGATGCTAGTCTTTCACTAGGGTATGGATTAAAGTTTATCCCACTAAAGGATATAGATGATTTAACGAAAAATACTTTAGCAGAGAAACATTTAATCAGCCCAGAATTTGCTAAGACCAAAAATCCATATACAGCAATTATTATAAATGATGACGAAAATATTTGCATCGAAATAAATGAAGAAGATCATATAAAAATACAGGTATTTAGCTCTGGACTTGACATAGAGAATTTAATGAACCTTGCAATTGAAATTGATCAGAAACTCGAAAATATTGTACCATATAGCTACAATAATCAATATGGTTATTTAACAGCATGCCCAACAAATGTAGGAACAGGACTAAAGGCTTCTGTTCTTGTACACTTAGGTGGACTAGCTTTAACTGGAAACATTCCAAAAGTAATTAATGTTATCAATAATTTTGGAATGAGCGTTAGAGGAGCTTATGGAGAAGGAACAAAAGTAGAAGGCGATTTATATCAGATATCAAATAATCAAACTCTTGGAGTAACTGAGGGAGAAATTATTAAAAATTTGAAATTAATTTCACAAAAAATAATTAGTCAAGAGAGACTAGCCAGAAAATTCCTAACTAAAAATTCTGTGGAACTAGAAGATAGAGTTTATAGAGACTTTGGTATTTTATCAAATGCAAGAAAATTAACGAGTGATGAAACTAAGGAACTCTTGTCAACTGTTAAACTTGGAACTGACCTAGGAATTATCAAAGAATTGAATGACACTAAAGTAAGAGAACTATTATTATATACAAAACCATATAACCTACAAAAAAGACAGAATAAGAATCTAAATCTATATGAACAAGAAATTGAAAGACCAAAAGTAATTAAGGAAATTATCAATTCTTAAAACAATAAAAAATATTAATTCCTTAAGACAATAATTCAAAAATTATTAATTCTTAAAATGACATTGTTTAAAAATTTATAAAAAGGAGATGATTTATATGTATTATAAATTTACTGCAAAAGCTGAAAAAGCTATTGAATTAGCACAAGAAATTGCAAGTGAACTAGGACACAATTATATAGGCACAGAGCACATTTTATATGGCCTTGCAGAAGAAGGAACAGGAATTGCAAGTCGTGTTCTTGAGGAACAAGGCGTAACACCTGAAAATATAAAAGATGAAATCGTAGAAATAATTGGACAAAGTGATCCAATAGAAGATCCTGATAGTTTAGGATTTACTCCAAGATGCAAGAGAGTAATAGAAAATGCATATCTTTATGCAAGAAGAATGAATAGCGACTACATAGGCACAGAGCACGTACTAATTGGAATTTTGCACGAAGGTGATAGTGTTGCAACTAGAATATTGCTTGATTTAAATGCAGACCCACAACAAATATACAATGAACTAGTTAAAGTTTTGAGCGATGAAGAAGAAAATAGTGATGGAGGAAATAACCAATCATCTTATAAAAATGGAAGTTATAACTCTACTCCTACACTAAACCAGTATGGTACTGATTTAACAAAACAAGCCCAAGAAGGTAAACTTGACCCAGTTATTGGAAGAAAAAATGAAATTCAACGTGTGATTGAAAT
>CACXCH010000008.1 GCA_902766085.1 uncultured Eubacteriales bacterium | reverse complement strand
GAGATTTTTAAAACTTCCATTATTTCATTTCCTCCTAAACAATTTGTTAAATTTTGTAATTACAAATATATTTATAATATATTTTTTTAATATTGTCTAGTAGTTTTTCTTAATTTATCAAAGTTTTTGTCGACTTTTATTTACAATTTTTGGCAATTTCTTTTTAGTTTTTATTGTTTTATTCTATAAATCGACATTGTTTTACAACTTTCGTTGTCTATTTCAATTACAATTCCATTTATAGTACAATCTCCTTCTGCAACTCTGTATTTTTCAGGCAAAGATGTAACAAATCTTTTTATCGAAACGTCTTTATCCATTCCAATAACTGAATCTTGTGGTCCTGTCATTCCAATATCTGTAATATATGCAGTACCATTTTTTAATATTTTCTCATCTGCTGTTTGAACGTGTGTATGTGTACCAAAAATAGCGTTCACCCTTCCATCTAAATAATAACCCATTGCAATTTTTTCAGCCGTAGCCTCTGCGTGAAAATCAACAATAATAATATCTACCTCATCTTGTATTTTATTTAAAATTTTATCAATACAATTAAAAGGATTTTCAGATAAAACAGGCATATCGGTTCTTCCTATTAAATTTATCACAGCAATTTTTTTGTTATTTTTTTCAATTATAGTATAGCCGTGTCCAGGTACACCCTTTGAATAATTTGCAGGTCTTACAATGTTGTTTTCATTTATAAAATTGAAAATATCCATTTTGCCCCATGTATGGTTTCCCATTGTAATAACATCAATGTTTAGTTTGCATAATTCATTGTAATCCTTTTTTGTCATTCCCATGCCACTAGCAACATTTTCGCCATTTACAATTGTAAAGTCAATATTCTCCGCTTCTTGAATAATTTTTAAATCTTTTCTTAACTTGTCAAGTCCTCCCTTGCCAACTAAATCTCCAACACATAAAATTTTCATAAATTTTCCTTAACTAAACTATTTAGATTTAAATGTAAATCTATAAAACATTCTATAACTAAGCAATTTAGACTTAATTGCTAATCTATAATTCATCTATTCATAACATGTCTTAATATTTAATTAAACTCCCTTTGCAATTTCATAATAATGATATGATTAATCCTTAATAATATCTTTAACTACTTCTCCTGCAATAATTAGCCCCGCAACTGATGGAACAAATGAAATACTGCCTGGTACTTGATTTCTTACTGAACATTTTCTTTTTGTTCCTGGAGGGCATATACAATTTGTTTTACAACTATTCTCATCTTCGTCTGAAATTTTGATTGGTTGTTCTTTTGAATACACAACTTTTAATTTATCAATATTTCTTTTTCTCAATTCTTTTCTTAGAACCTTTGCTAATGGACACATCTCTGTTTTGTAAATATCAGTCACTTCAAATTTTGTTGGATCGAGTTTGTTTCCTGTACCCATTGCAGAAATAATAGGAATATTCATTTTGTTTGCAGTAACAATTAGCTCAATTTTAGCTGTAACTGTATCAACTGCATCAACTATATAGTCGACTGTATCGTCAATCATTTCATGTGAGCTTTCAGGTGAAAAGAAATCTTTGAAAGTTGTTACATTGCATTTAGGATTAATATCAAGGATCCTTTCTTTCATTACATCAGCTTTATATTTTGCGATTGTACTATGTAATGCAATAATTTGTCTATTAAGATTTGTTAAGCAAACTCTATCATCATCAACTAAAACAAAATTCTCTATTCCTGCTCTTGCTAATCCCTCACAAACGAACGATCCGACTCCTCCTATTCCAAAAACAGCTACTTTTGCCTTGTGCAATTTATTTATATTATCCTCTCCAATAATGAGAGCTTCTCTCGAAAATTGATTAAGCATTTTTTTCCTTTCAAATTTATATTTTTTATTTATAATTTTTGTCTGTCACATTAGGTGGAGTCGTTCAAATCATCAAGTCAACGAGTCATTGGATATTAGTCTTAGAAATACTCTAAATAAAAAACATCAATGCGTAAAGATTGTTATAACGTTATCATATTAAATATTTAGCAAATAATTCCTCCACCCAGTAAAACATCTCCATCATAAAAAACAGCTGATTGGCCAGGTGTTGCTCTTAACTCTGGTTCATCAAATTTAACCTTTATATATTCTTTATTATCTTTAATAACTTTTGACAATGTTGCCATTGAATTCCTTGCAGAATATCTAGTTTTTACTGAAACTTTTGCATTATCTAAATCCATATTAACCTGGAAATTAAAATCTCTAACAAGAATTTCATTTTTGTATAAATCATTTTTTGTGCCAACAATTAATTCATTTTTTTGCTTGTTGAAACCTACCACGAATAGTGGCTCACTATATGAAATTCCTAGACCCTTTCTCTGTCCAATAGTGTAATTATATAACCCATTATGTTTTCCAAGAACGTCACCATTTTTTGTTACGATATTACCGGCATTTGGCTTTAATGATGAATTTTTTTCTAGAAAATCTTTATAATTTCCATTTGTTATAAAGCAAATATCCTCACTATCAGGTTTATTAGCAACTCTTAAATTATTATCAGCTGCTATTTTTCTTACTTCGTCTTTGCTTTTAAAATTTCCAAGTGGAAATAACAAATCTTTAATTATTTCCTTTGGAGCATAATATAAAAAATAACTTTGATCTTTAGCTAAATTATTTGCTTTTTTTATAACATATTGATTATATTTTTCATCAAATTCACATTTTGCATAATGTCCAGTTGCAATATAATCAATTCCAAGTTCCTTTGCCTTTTTGTACATTAACCCGAATTTAAAAAACTTATTGCAAATAACACATGGATTTGGCGTTAAGCAATTACTGTATTCATCTATAAAATCTTTTATTACTATGTCATTGAATTCTTTTTGATAATCAAGAATTACGTGTTCAATTCCAAGATTTCTGCAAACCTGTTTTGCATCCCAAACGGAAGAGAGGTTACAGCAACCACCTTCGTATAAGTGCATAGTAACTCCTGTTACATCATATCCTGCATTTTTAAGTAAAATAGCAGAAACCGAACTGTCAACTCCTCCACTCATTCCTAATAAAACTTTTTTCATTTACTCACCTTATATCTTCTAATTTTCAATTTTATTCTTTAAATTTCTTATTTGGTATTTCATATTACTAGCTATAATCATAATTCATTAATTGGGTTTTAACATTTATTTTATATATATAGTGCCTATAATCTCTTTAATTTATTATATATATTTAATGTTCAATTTTATTTTTTAAGCTACATCTTAAACAACTCTCATTATTTATATCATAACTACAATTAGGATTCAAGCCCAATTCCTTATATGTATAGCGTGCAAGTTTATTTAAAGTATCATCACTTAATATTGTTTTTATTTTTTCTGCTTCATTTGAAGCGGTATCATCATTAACCTCCAAAAGCTCTGTAAGAAATAATTTAACAATATCATTAGCCTCAATGATTTTAATAGCCTCTTTTTTTCCAGTTTCAGTAAGTTCAATATGGCCATAAGGTTCATAATTAATTAACCCTTCATTTTTTAAAGTATTAATTGCATTATTAACACTGGCCTTTGTTTTATTTAATTTATTTGCAATTTCAGTAACTTTAATTTCATTCTTAGAAGAATTTAAAATATATATTGTCTTTAAATATTCCTCTTGACTATTAGTTAAATTCATATTGTAAAATTACCTCCTAACATAATAAAAGCTCTCCTTTTCGAAGCTAATATTATTATATCATATTATTTCGAAAATGGAAAGTTTTTAAAGTTTTTGTTTATTACATTATATATTGTAGCCTTTATATATCCATTCACATTTTTGAATTGCTGATTTTATAGTTACTTGATTTGTCTCATGCATAGCATGTCCTTTCCAAGATTTAAAACTTTCAGCTGCTTCAAATAAATCTAAGTTTTTGTTTCTATACTTTTTATTCCATTTACGTATTCTATTATTTATTTTCTTTTTATTAGAATTTGCAAGCTTTGTCTTATTTTTATAAATCCTAAAGCCACAAAATTTTACTCCATTTTTATTTGGAAAATAATTCGTTTTTTTATTTAACTTTAATTTGAGTTCAGTTTTAAGAAATTTCTCAAGATCTTCTTTTATTTCCTTACTTTTTTCTTTATTAGGAGTTATTAGTAAAAAATCATCCATGTATCTAACATAATATTTTATCTTAAGTTTTTCCTTTACATAATGGTCAAGTTCATTTAAATATATATTTGCAAAATATTGCGATGTATAATTTCCAATTGGAATTCCAACATCTCCTT
>CACXCH010000007.1 GCA_902766085.1 uncultured Eubacteriales bacterium | reverse complement strand
GACAACTAAACTTATCTTAGATGCACCTATGTCGACTCCGACAATTATATCACCTATAGCCAAAGTAACTTCCTCCTATTTTGTCTTAATAAATTCTTGATTAAGAATATATTAATTTCGAAAAAAAGTCAATACAATTTGAAATATTTTCGTAATAATTTTGTAACTTTTTTGTAACTTTTGTCGTTATTTGTTTTCCGTTGTCGAATCTTTAATTTTACTTGATTTCTTTGCTTGGCTTTTTTCATCTAATTTGTATAAAAAGTATCTTCTAATTATCCCCAAGTTATTAAACATTCTTCCTACAAAAACAATAATTGCAGCAAGGTAAATATCAACATTGAGCTTTTCGCCTAAATATGTCAAAAGCATTGCTAATATTGCGTTTACAAAGAATCCAGAAACAAATACTTTCATGTCAAAATTCTTTTTTACATAAGATGCAAATCCACCAAAAACGCTATCAAGAGCAGCTATAATTGCTATAGCTAAATATGTTGATGCAGAATATGGAATTGTTGGTAATAAGAAACCTACTAATAGTCCTAATAAACATCCAATTACAATAAAAATAAGTGTCATTTTAATTATCCTCCTTCATATATTCTGTAGAAAATTCTTTGGTATATTTTGGTATTGTTATGTTGGTAGATTCTACTACATTTATATCTAGTCCACTACTTCTCATTAGATCAACAAAACCACTATTTTTCATATTTAGTGTACTTGTTAAATATGACGTATCTCCAATAGCTTTTACTGTGTATGGTGAGCTTATTCTAACATCTCCATAAATTACAATATAGCTTTCATTAATTGTTACTATATCTGTTAAATTTACAATCCTGTTTTCATTAATTGATATTGCCTCTGCTCCAGCGTATTTAAGTTCATTAACAAGATATCTTAAATTTTCAGATGTGTATTGTGCCTCATCAGTATCAGTTAAAGTGATAATTACACCCTTTCCAGTAACATCTGTCAAGCCTAAAAGTGTCTTAGCATCTGAAACTTCGTCATCAAGTGTTGTAGAATTGTTATCGTTTGATGTTTGCTTGTATTCATTTATTTTATTTAGATTGTCCTCATATTGTTCTTCGGTTTCATTATACCTAGATTGATATGAAGCTATCTGAGTTTTAAGTTCATCGTCTCTTAACCCTTCAACATCACTTTGTTGATATCTTTCCACGCTTTTAAATTGAATTACAGATAGGCTAATTAGGACAACTGCAAGTAGAGCAGATATAATTGAAAGAACCATTTTATCTTTATTATTTTTTATTTTAAATTTCAATTTTTATCACCTCTATTCCTTGTCGCTGGTGCTCTTTATATATTTCTTTGTAAAAGCACCTGTATATTTCTTTATTTGTATGTTATTAGATTTTTTTATATCAACTGGTAAGTCCTCTTTCATCAAAGCAATGTAGCCTCCAGGTCTACTTAAAGCTCCATAAAGACTCTCCTGATTTCCAATTGCCTTTATAACAAATGGTGAACTTACCTTTTCTCCATTTATTGATATAATATTTCCAGCACAAGTAATTGAAGTTGAGCTTACTATTCTTTGATCATTGATTGAAATAGCTTCTGCTCCTGCATTTGCAAGTTCATTAACAATTTCTCTTAAGTCAGCATCATGTACTAAGTAACTACTAATGTTATCAGTGGCTTTATTAACCGTTCCATCTTTAGCTGTAATAGTAATTCCCTCTCCAGATACATCAGTTAATCCTAAAAGCATATTATATTTTTTTAATTCATCTGTTTTTTCTTGTTTTTCTTGGTCTTGGTTTGCAGCTTCTTCACGCTCGCTTTCTAGTAACTCACTACTCTTTTCAAGTTTTTTCGTGATTTTATCATATTTTTCTTGCCATTCTAAAAGGCTATCAACAAGATCACTATTCTGTGTCCCAGACGATACTGTCGATGTCTTTTTTGTCATTGTTCTAATTTGTAAAGTTATAGCCATAGTTAAAATAAAGCATATAATTGCCATAATTATTCTAAAACTTTTTTCTTTTCTCAATTAAATCTCCTCCCTGTGTTATTGATTTCTATTTTATTAATCTCTGTATTATTAACCTATATTATTGCTTTCTATATTTCTAGCTTATGTTTTTATCTTCAAAATATTTATTTCTAAAATACAAGATTTATTATGTTTTTAGTCTAAAGTATGGATTTTTTTCGTTGAGATCCATATTGACAAAAATATCTCCTTCTTCACCTTCTGTTCTTGATAGAATTTCTTTAGTATACAACATTTTTATTTCAAAATCAACATTTTTTCCTAAATGTACTGTTTTTCCTTCTGACTCAATATATAACGAGTATTCGTCATTGTCTTCAAAAATAATTTTTGTAATAATATTTGCAAGCTCATAGTTTTTAGCAATATTTATAATTTTTGATGCTACATCTAATTTTTTCAAGTCATTTTGGCACAACCTGTTTCCAGGAATAATTAATTCTTCTGATGTCTCATATCCAGTTATTTTAATCATATTTTCTTGTGCATTTTTTAGAATTTCTAATATATATCCCTCATCGTCAACTAATACATAAGATGAACCAAATTCTAATTGAAAGCTTGGCTCTCTTTCACTTACAGTTATTTTCAATGTTGATGGCAAAATCTTATTTACTTTCACGCTTTTTATGTATGCATTTTTCTTTATCATTTCGCTTATATTTTTATATGAAAGCTTAAAAATATTTGTTTCATCATTTACTTGTAATAAACTTATTATGGTATCAGTTGAAATTTTACTATTTTCTGTAACTTCAATATTTTTTATATTAAATACTGGAGACAACAAAAATAGCGCAATTAAAAATATAATAAATATCGCAGCTACAAAATTTTTTATTATTAGTTTTATTCTGCGAATTTTCTTTATATCCTGCATACTGACTGCTTTTTTTGCCTCTAGCTGTCTCCTCTTTTCTTCCTGTTTTTGGCGATTTTTTATTTCTCTTATATTTTCCTGTTTTTGACGTTCTTTTATTTTTTCTATTTTTTTCTGTTTTTTGTATTCTTGTATCTTATCTCTTTTTTCCTGTTCCTGGCGCTCTTTTATCTTGTTTCTTCTTTCTTGCTCTTGGCGTTCTTTTATCTTGTTTCTTCTTTCTTGCTCTTGGCGCTCTTTTATCTTGTTTCTTCTTTCTTGTTCTTGGCGTTCTTTTATTTTTTCCTGTTTCTTTTGTTCTTCTCTCTCTTTATTTCTTTGTTGTTTTTTTATCTTTTGTATATTTTGTTTTTTCTCTAAATTGTTTTTTTGCATTAACATCATTCCTTTTCAAATTTTAATCACTTATTAATTTAATGTTTGCACCAATTTTCCTTAGTTTCTCATCTAAATTTTCGTATCCTCTTAATATATGTTCTACATTGTCAATCTCTGTCACTCCAGTAGTTGATAGTGCTGCTAAAACCAAGGCTGCTCCGGCTCTTAAGTCAAGGCATTTTACTCTGCTTGGTGTTAATTCCCTCACTCCTGTTATTTGAATAGAATTACCATTCTTTACAATTTTAGCATTCATTTTCCTAAGTTCATCGCAAAAGCCAAAGCGATTTTCAAAGATTGTTTCCTCTATTTTAGATTTTCCACTAGCCTTTGTCAATAGAGATGCAAATATTGGTTGCATATCAGTAGGAAATCCTGGATACGGCTTAGTTATAATATTTATAGCTTTAATTTTTTCACTGCTTGCATTAATAAATATTTCATTATCCTTTATTGCAATTTTAGCACCCATCTCTTGTAATTTTAAAATTACACTTAATAAATCATTAGCATTTACATTTTTTAAATGAAGCTTACTTTTTGTGGCCATAGCAATGCACAAAAACGTACCTGTTTCAATTCTATCCGGCATAACAGTATATGAACAAGAGTGCAATTTATTCACCCCACGGATTATAATTTTGCTTGTTCCTGCTCCTTTTATATTAGCTCCCATAGAATTTAAGCATTTAGCTAGGTCAACAATTTCTGGTTCCATTGCTGCATTATAAATATATGTAGTTCCACTTGCATAAACAGAGGCTAGTATAATATTTTCAGTGGCTCCAACGCTTGGAAACTTTAGTATTATTTTTGCTCCTTTAACTCCAACTAGTGAATAACACTTTACCTCGTTTAATCCCTTTATGACTGTTATCCCCATTTTTTGGAAAGCTTCTAAATGTAAGTCAATTGGCCTTTTTCCAATATTACATCCTCCTGGATTTGAAAATGTCACTTGATTAAGTCTGCCAATTATAGCCCCTGCCAAAATCACTGTTGATCTAGATTTATTCATTAACTCTTTAGGTATCTCATAACTATTAACCTTCTTACAAGATATTGTTATTTTATCACATTTTCTTGTAACTTTGCAACCTAGAATTTTTAATATTTTCAAAGTAGTATTTACATCTTCAATATCAGGAACATTGTAGAATGTAACTGGATTGGGGTTTAAAATACTTGCTGCAAGTATTGGAAGTGATGCATTTTTTGACCCAGATATTTTAACTTCGCCGTTTAGTTTGTTCCCACCTTCGATTAAATATTTAAGCATAAATAAAAACCTCTTTTTCATCATAATTTTTTGGTAGTTTCATAATAGTAACAACACTTTTTCTATATAATATGTAAATTTCATTTTTTTGTTTACAGCAATAAATGTTTTTTTATTTTGTAAAATATGCTTTTTTCATTACTTGCCTGAGTTCAATAAGAAAAAAATTTGTGTTGCTTTCCTATTGAACAAAAAAAATCTAAATAAAATGTTTTCGATCTAGTAATTTTTACATTTACTACATTTCAAAACTTTTATTTAGATTTTTTATTATTCCTAATGAATATGATATAAAATAGCATCATATTATCTTCCATCGTCATCGGATTTTAATTGCTCTGTAACGTTTTTCTTCTTCGAATTAGGATTAACTACAAACATTTGATTTTCAGGATAAATTATCTTTGGTCCATTTTTTGAATCAGCATTCTGTGTTCTCTCAATTAATTCCATAAGAAGGCAGTATTGCTTGTATTCTTCTGAGTTATGACTACCTTTAGTATATGGTTCATAATATCTCTCTGCAACTTCCTTTGTTGAAAGCTTTTTGTAATATTTCTTTCCATTGCTATCTCTTTCAAGTCTATAAAAATCTGGTAATATAAATCCGAGTTGATCGTAAAAAAATTTTGTAAGTTTTTTACTATTTGCAAAAGCTTGTATTGCTTCCTCTCTTTCTTCTGGACTCTTTCCACCTAAAATGCTATATACTCTTTTTAACACATCCGTAAATCTTCTGTCTTTCCCAGCTCTTTTAATATGCGAAAAACTTAATGAATTTTCAATTTCTTTTGAATGTAGTTGTACCTCTACAACCCCTTCTTCACGATTAGCTGTTTCATTCCTTTTTGTTCTTTGCGCAACTTTTATATGATCCGCAAAATAATTGATTTCTTGATTTGTTTGACGTTTATTCTTTATTGAATCCGCAACTATGTAAAATGGTCCATTTATTGCATTTATTTTTGCATCTGATAACATAAATTTTGTAGCTGTATATAGCCTTTTTTGTGCATCAGATGAAAATATATTTTTATCATTTGGTCCTTCATTATCTATAGCTTCATTAAATTCACTATTGATCCTATTCATGTCATCATTGTCCGTATCTTCAGGAAGCCTAAAATCTGCTGGAATAGAATTATCATCTATTATAATATCAGTACCAATAAAGTCCTTTGGAGCTATAAATTCACTTTGGTCTAAAAGTCTAATAGCCCTACTTGAATAAATTGGATCAGAGTATTTACTTGCCCAATCTCCTGAAATACTTTCTGTTCTTTCTATACTTGGTCGGTTGTAGTATATTCTAAGCTTGTTTGTATCATTATCATCTTTATCAGGTATATAATTAAAGTTTTGATATTTATATTCGTCTCTATCTCTCTCGTCAATTTTCTCAATAGTGCTTTTTCCATTTATTGTGACTATTCGTTCTTTATCATTGCATACTCTAAAATAAAAAATTCTAGAAAAAGCTGTAAGTGTTGATTTTGAAAAGAATTCATTTGTACATAATTTACTTACAATCTGTGCATAATTTATTGGCTCTTTAAAGTTTAGTAAAGCATCAATTAACCTATAATACTCTTTCTTTTCTTTTTCCTCTTCTTCACTTAATGGCCCTATAAAGCGCTCATCAACTCTTGATTTTAATAAGAAATTAATTTCATTATTTTCTTTTATTAAATTTGAAATCAAGTCCTTTTTATACAATTTTTTACATTGCTGAGGTGTTGCTCTACGATAATTTTCAAAAATTCTTGTTGATATGTCATCAAAATCTGCCAAAACAGCATATTCCTTTGCAATTCTTTCAATAGCCAAGTTTTCAATTTTGTTTTTTATACTATTTAATGACTTAACTCTCATAAAAGACTCTTCGTCTTTTATTTTATATTTATCTTCTATATAATCACAAAAACTTGATGTAATATCCACTCCAAATTGTAAATGAGATGAATTACTATTTAGGACAACCTGCCTCTTTTTTACATATTCGTCAAACACTTCTGCCATAGGAAATTGCCCATTTTTCTCATCTCTATATAGAATTGGATCATCTTCATCTATTATTCCTTTTTCCAATAATTCGGCAACTCCGTCAAGTTTACTCTTTTGTAATTCTGTTATAAAGTATTGTTTTTTGTTTTCCATAAAAACCTCTTTTACTTAAATTTTCAATATTCTTATTATAACACAACTATTAAAAAATTACCAGTTTTTGTGAAATATATATTCCCTATTGTTGTAAATTTATTGAAAGTACCTTACTTATTCCATTCTCTTCCATTGTTACCCCATAAACATTGTTAGCCGCTTCCATTGATCCTTTTCTATGTGTGATAATAAGGAATTGTGTGGTTTTACTAAATTTTTTCAGATATTCTGCATATCTGTAAACATTTACATCATCAAGAGCTGCTTCTATTTCATCCAATATGCAAAATGGTGCCGGATTAATTTTTAATATCGCAAATAATAAGCATATTGCTGTTAAGGCTCTTTCCCCTCCTGAAAGTAATAGCATATTTTGCAATTTTTTTCCAGTCGGTTGAACTTTAATATCAATTCCACATTCAAGTACATTATTTTCATCTTCCAGTGAAAGTTCTGCTTTTCCTCCACCAAATAATTCAACAAACACTTCGTTAAAATATTTTTGAATTAATGCAAATTTTTGTTTGAATACTTTTTTCATGTTTTCTGTTAGTTCTTCAATAATAGTGTTTAGTTTTTTCATTGTTTCTTCAAGGTCGTTTTTTTGAGTCGTTATTGTTTCATATCTTTCTTTAGCCTTTTTGTATTCATCAATTGCATTAACATTAACATTTCCTAATTCTTTTATTTGTTCATGTAAATTGTTAACTTGTTTTGTAGTTTCAGAAATATTTGTGGTTTTTTCATAGTTTTCTCTAGCATTATTCGGAGTTATTTCATAGTCATTCCATAAGTCATTAATAATTTCATTTAAATCTTGGCTTAAAGATTGCTTTTTAGTATCTGCTTTTATTAGTCCTTCTTTTACCTTCTGAATTGTTTCAAACTGGTTAGTTATTTCATTTTCTACTTTTTCGAGTTCAGCATCCTTACTTGATTTTGAGTTTTTAAGTTCTTCTATTTTTTCTATGCTATTGTTTGCTTCCTGTTTTATCTTTTCAATATTTGATTTACAATTTTCTATTGTTTCTTTTAGTTCTTCATTATTCTGTTCAATGCTTAGAATTTGATTAGTATCTTTTTCTATTTTTTCGCTCTCTTGGCTAATATCCTCTTTGATTCTTTGCATAAATTCATCCATAGAAACATTACTCTCATCAAAAGAAGATACAGATATTTTTAAATCTGTAATATCTTGATTTAAATTGTCAATATACTCTTGATTATCTTTGTTTAGCTTTTCAAACTCACTAATTTCATTTTGAAGAATATTAGATTTTTCTGTAATTTCATCAATTTCTTTTTTTATCTTCTCTTTTTCAGCTTCTTGACTTTTTTTATTGTTTTCTATATCAGAAAGTTCCCTATCAATTTTTTCCTTATTAGCTATAAGTTTTTCGATTTCAGAATCAATTGCATTTTTCTTTTCATTTTCCTTTGCAAGTTCAAGTTCAATTGATTGAATCTCTTTTGCAAGAGATGTTGTTTCATTGATGATATTTTCATTTTGTTTTATAAATTCATCTTTTTCCGTAACAATTTTTTCTAGTTTTTTATCAATATTAGAAATTTCATTTTTTAGCTTATCAATTTCATTTTTTCTTCCAAGTAAATTTACTGTCTTTTTTATGACTGAACCACCAGTCATAGATCCTGATGTGTTAATAATATCTCCATCAAGTGTTACAATTCTATAAGAATGTTTGTCTGCTTTTGATATTCTGATCGCAGTTTCGATGTTGTCAACTACAATAGTTTTTCCAAGTAAATTTAATATAACATTCTCATATTTTTTATTATATTTTACGATGTCTGATGCTATTCCTATTACTCCATCAATTTTAGTAAATTCTTTAATTTTGTTTCCATAAATTTCTGATATTGGCAAAAATGATGCCCTGCCTAAATTATTCTTTCTTAAATATTCAATCATTCTTTTCGCATCATTAGCTGTATCTGTTACAATGTTTTGCATTGCAGATCCAAGAGCCATTTCTATCGCAGTTTGATATTTTTCATCTGTAGAAATAATATTTGCTAATACTCCATTTATTCCTGTTCTCAAAGAAGAATCATTTTCACAAGCAAGTAACAAACTTTTTACTGATTTTGCATATCCCTCTTTTTCTTTCTCTGTTTCAATTAAAAAATTATATTTAGATGTTTTTGTTCTTTTTTCATCTGTTAGTTTTTCAATTGTTTCCGTGAATTCTTGTTGTTTCTTCTCTATATTATTTCTTTTTTCTTGAGTTTCTTCTAAACTCTTTTTAAATTTATTTTGGTTTCCTAAAAATTCATTTATTTGGTTGATAATTGTATTTTTTAATGTTCTCTTTGAGTCTAATTCAGAAATATTTTTTTCACGCTCTTTTTGATTTTGTTTTTTTCTTGCTTCAAAGTTATCAAGATTAGTAACAATCATAGTATTTTTATTTTGTAGTTCATATCTCTTTTCAATTAATTCCTCGTTTTGTTTCTTTTTATCCTCATTTTGTAACTCTTCTGTGGATAACTTTTTAGTGATTTCCTTGAGACTTAGCTCTTTTTCTTCAAGTTCTTTTGAAAATTTTTCTTTTTCCTTTAATAGATTCTGTCTTTTGGCTTCTCTATTCTCCATATCACTTTTTAAAGTTTCAATGTTTTCTTTTGCCTCAGTAATTTCTTTTTCAAGTCTATGCTTATTTTCAATGTTGTTAGATATTCTCTCATTGCTTATGTTGATATTAGAATTAATTTTTTCAATTTCATTTTTGCTTTCAAAATTAATATTCTGTAATCTTTCAATTTGTTCTGATAACTGATCAATAAAGTCCTTTATCTCTTCTTTTAATTTCTGCTTTTCATTTAATTTGTTATTTTCATCCTCGCTTTGTTTTTCATAAATTACTTTATCATTATTAAGTTTTTCTACTTTAGTCTTTAAGTCATCAATTTTATAGAGATAAAGTCCAATTTCAATATTTTTTAAGCTTTCCTTAAGGCTTAAATATTCTCTAGCCTTATCAGATTGTGCTTTCAAAGGCTCCATATTGCCTTCTATTTCTGTTAAAATATCATTTATTCTCATTAAGTTAACTTTTGTTTGCTCAAGCTTTTTCTCGGTTTCATCTCTCCTTGATCTATATTTAACAATTCCAGCCGCTTCTTCAAAAATTTTACGTCTATCTTCTGACTTTGAGCTAAGAATTTCGTCGATTTTTCCTTGTCCAATTATAGAGTAACCATTTTTTCCTATTCCTGTGTCCATAAATAATTCCTGTACATCTTTTAGTCTACATTGGACTTTATTAATATAATAGCCAGATTCTCCAGTTCTATATAGCCTACGTGTTACAGTGACTTCGTCAAATTCAACAGGCAAACTTTTATCAACATTGTCTAGCACTATTGAAACTTCTGCAAATCCTAGTGATTTTCTACTTGCAGTACCCGCAAAAATAACATCATCAGACTTGTCCCCTCGAAGTTCTTTCATACTTTGTTCTCCTAAAACCCACTTGATTGCATCCGATATGTTACTTTTTCCTGATCCATTAGGTCCAATTATAGCTGTAATACCGTGGTTTTAGTTCTAAAACCGTTTTATTGGCAAATGATTTAAATCCTTGTAATTCAATTCTCTTTAAGTACATATATTTTCCTCTTTTAATTTTTATTTATAGTTTTTAAATATGATAAGTGAAATAAAACATCAAGGTTTTATTTTTAGTATCTTTTAATAGATATAAAACATAATATTTAATTAAAACATTATGAAAAGCTTTTTACAAAATACTATCACAAAAAAGAATAAATATCAATGAAAATCTCTTGTATTTTTCTTTAATAAATGATATTATCTTATCATACAAAAGAGAGGATGATAAATGAAAAACGAGAGCTTCGATTTCTATAGTCCAAGTAACTTTAATTTAAACGACTTGGAAAGTAATTTAAAAAATAGCTTAACAGTAATGAATAATCTTGATGATCTAACATTAAAACATTGTCAAAATGTTTCAAATTTAGTAACAAGAATTTGTGGTTATATGAAGTTCAATAACAAGTTTACTTTACATTGCATGGTTGCAGGCTATATTCATGATGTTGGCAAGCTTTTCATACCAAAAGAGATATTGTTTAAAAACGGACCATTAACCCCTGAAGAATTTGAAGTTATGAAAAAACATACTACTTATGGATATGAATATTGTATGAATGACCCATATTTAAGAGAGTTTTCCGATGGTCCACTATATCATCACGAGTTTTTAAATGGTACAGGCTACCCTCAAGGACTTATTAAAAAGGATATACCTTATTCTGCACAAATTATTACTGTTGCTGACGAATATGATGCATTAGTTACCAAAAGGCATTATATAACTCATGTGCATATTTCAGAAGTTTTAAAAACACTTATAAAGAATGCCGAACCACCAAAAACTTTAATAGCTCTCGATACATTAAAGCAAAACCAACGTTTAGGTAAAATAAATGGAAAACCTTTAAAGGTTTTGTTCACTGTCGTTATTGATGATATACTTTATGAAATAAGTTGCGTAGTTAATTATACCTCATATTTAGAGTCACAAATTAAGAGGCTCGATACAGTTAATCGCTATTATGAAAGTTACTTAAAATCAAAAAAAGAGTCAACTAAACAATATTATGCTTCCGGTATAAATATGCTTTTGCAAAATGGTGAAACAATTAAAAATTATCTCCAAATACAAGAAGAATATAAGCTTGCTTTAAAAGTAAGAAAGCAAAGAATAAAAGATTTATATGAAGAAATAAAAGTAATAAAAAAACTAAAAGTAAATTAACTTTTAGTTTTTTTAATGATTAAATAAGTCCTTTATAAATTGACTCCACCATGATTTATTTTCATTTTCGTTTTTATTGTCATTTGTAGATGATTCAGTATAATCATCTTTGTTGATATTAATATAAACTTTTTGACTATTATCAAGCTTTTGCATTCCTAATTCATCTTTAGCTTCCTGCTCTACAGTATTAATATTCATTTTTTGTTCTATATTTACTTTTAACTGTTCATTTTTCTTTTGAATTTCTGCAAGCTCTGTCTTTAGTTGTTCTTTTTCATTTAAGCTGGTATTTATTAGTGATGATTGATAGCATAATAAAAATAAAATTCCAAATATAATAACTATTCCTAATATTATCTTTGTATATTTCCTTGTTTGCTCGCATTGCAATCTTTTAGCATTTAGTATTTCTCTCTTGTCTTCTTCATTAACTGTAGCTGTTTCTTTTTCATAATTGTAAATTCCATTAGATTTTGTACTTTTTTTTCTATTGTTAATGTAATTTCTTCTTTGTCGTGCTTTTTTAATTTTTTCTTTGCTTGGATCATATTCTATAGGTGGTTTTTTGCTAGGTCTTACTACAGCTGTAGACCCTGATTCATAATAATTAATTATCATAAACTTTTAACCACCTCCTTATTAGCTTTTAATTAAATATTATACCCTTATTCATTTTTTTCTTATATCAAAAGATTTTTATTATATCATCCTTATCTTTTAAGCATATATTAAATAAAGCTTTTTGCTATTTCTTTTCTCGTCTTTCAAAAATTCTGAGTTTTGCACTTTTTGACCTTGGGTTATTTTCTTGTTCTTCTTTTGTCGCTACTATTGGCTTTTTGTTAACAATCTTTCCTAAAGTTTTATTTCCGCATACGCAATAAGGTAAATCACTTGGGCAAGTACATTTTCCCTCAGCTTCTTGAAAAGCTTTTTTTACAGCTCTATCTTCTAGTGAATGAAATGTAATTACACAAATTCGTCCACCATTTTTTAAGCAGTCAATTGAATTTAATATTGTATTGTATAACGGATTTATTTCATCATTAACTTCAATTCTTATTGCTTGGAATGTTCTTTTAGCTGGATGTCCATCTTTAGAATATGGAATGCTTTTTTCAATAATTTCAACTAATTCTTTAGTTGTTGTAATTTTTTTGTTTTTTCTTGCAATCGCTATATTTTTTGCTATCGTTCTTGAATGTTTTTCTTCACCATATCTGTATATAATGTCAGCTAAATCTTTTTCACTATATTTGTTAACAACATCCATTGCTGTTAGTTTTTGACTTTTGTCCATTCTCATATCTAGAATAGCATCTTGAGAATAACTAAATCCTCTATCTTTTTCGTCAAGCTGATATGATGAAACTCCTAAATCAAGTAAAATGCCCTCAACTTTTTCAATATTAATATTATGCAAAATATTTTTTATATCGTCATGATTTCCATGAATTAATTTGTAATTTTTATATTCCTTTAAATTTTCATTTGCTGCTTTTAAAGCATCCTCGTCTCTGTCAATTCCAATTAACAAACCGTTTTCTGATAATCTCTTAATGATTTCCTTACTATGACCTGCTCCTCCAATTGTGCCATCAACATAAATTCCGTCTTTTTTAATTTTCAGGCCATCTATTACTTCATTTAGCATTACAGGTATATGTTTAAACTCCAATTGAATCTCCTTTTATATCAAAAAATAGGTTCTTAAAGTTGACATAACTAGTATGTCAACTTTTCGTCTTCTGTTTTTTTGCTTATTCTTTAGTGTTTTCTCTTTTGTTTTCTTGCTTATTCTCTAGCAATATTATCTTTTGTTTTCTTGATATATTCATATCATTCATTTGTTTTTTAATATATAAAAATTCATTTGTATGCTTTTTCTTTAGTTTTACCTACAGCATACAAATAAGTTTTTGTATACCCTTTTTCATTAGTATAAACTTACAGCATACAAATAAACTCTTGTATACTTTTTTCTTTTGTTTTACTTT
>CACXCH010000006.1 GCA_902766085.1 uncultured Eubacteriales bacterium | reverse complement strand
TTATTTTTAAATTTATGTTTATTAATATTGATATCTAGGTTTAAGTAATATTTAATATTTCCAAGCGTCTTAATTGCTAAGAAATTCTATCGATGGGTCTACATAAATGGTTTTATTGTTTGTATATATTACAAAACCTGGATTTGATCCACCTGGTTTATGAACATTTCTTGCAAGAGTGTAGTCTACCGGTACATGGGAAGAAAATTTAGCCTTGCTATAATATGCTGCAATTTTTGCACACTTTTTTATTGTTTCGAGCTTTGGTACTTCGCCATTGCATCTAAGTATTAAATGGCTTCCGTGAACATCTTTTGTGTGAAACCATAGGTCATTTTCGTTTGCAACTTTTAATGTTAAATAATCATTTTGTTTGTTATTTTTTCCAACAAATACATCGTAGCCATCAATTTGGATTTTTATATAATTTTTAAGCATATTTTCATTATTAACATTTTTGTTCTTGCTTTGTTTGTTTTTTTGGTTTGTGTTGAATAATAAATTTTCTGATATTTCATTATACACATCATCTACATCTTGAAAAGATGTGCAATTGTCCATTTCCTGTATTAGTGATTCTAAATAATATAGCTCCTTTTCTGTTTGCTTTTTTTGAACGTTTACAACCTTGATTGTGTTTTTCATCTTATCATATTTTTTAAAATATTTTTCTGCATTTTTTGAGATTGATAAATTGTTATCAATTGGTATGCTTATCTGTTTATTATTATCATAGTAGTTTTCTACAACTAAATTCTTTTCATTTCTTATATCTTTAAATTTGTAGATGTTTGCAATTAATAGCTCTCCATATATTTTATATTGTTCCATATTTTCTGCTGATTTTATTTTTTCTTCAATGTTATCCATCTTTTTTAGCAATTTATCAAGTGTTCCATTAAGTATTTTTAAAACCATATTTCTGTAATTTATGTATGCCTCTTGATTTTGCTTTTCATAGTAGTAGTTATCAAGAAAATAGTTATTGCTTAAATTGCTATTATTTTCACTTTCTAAAGTAGAATAATTTCCGTTTTTGTTCATTTTGGCAAAACCCTCGCCGTTTTCGTCATTTGAAACAGATTTATTATTATTTTCTTCGCTTGAAGCATAGCAATTATCGTTTTCTTGCTTTGTAAAATGATTATTTTTTATTTCTTCTTTGTAAGGATATATAGAATAGTTATTTTTATATCTTTTCATAGTTGCATTTGGATTAGATAGAATTTTAGTAATGTAGTCAAATATTTCCTTTGCACTTTTTTCTGAGATTGTATTTGACAAATGCGTTTCTTCAATTGCACTTTGAATAAACAACTTTGATATCCCTACAAATCTGTTTGGAATTACTTTTTCTAGTGTTTTGTTTTCATCTTCACAAACAATTTTTACAAATTCATCTTTTGATATATTATTTAGATCAATTTTGGTCTGTTCAGGTGGATTATAATATCTTGCTGGCATTATATCCCTTGTTTTTCCATCACTATCAAACTTTTTTAATGCATCAATTATTATTTTATTTTCATTGTATAAAATAATATTACTATATTTTCCCATTAATTCAATTGCCAAAGTTCTATTCACTAAATCATTCATCTCATTATGAGTTTCAAATTCTATAAAGCCTATTCTTTCTAGCCCTTTCATATATATTCTTTTTATCTTAGATCCTGTCAAATATTTACGCAAGGTCATACAAAAATTAGGGGCATTTAATGGGTTTTTCTTATTATGATTCGTTATATAAATTCCATAATCACTTGCACTCACGTCAATGTTTATAGAATAATTTTTTCCTCTATAAGCATTAATAACTATATTGTTATTTGATGGCTGAAATATTTTATTGACTTTTGCATCTTCTAATATTTGAAGTTCGTCTATTACTTTTTTTAAAACAATTCCATCAAACGCCATTTTACATTTCCTTTCATATAAATTACTCATTTATTCTGTTTCTTATAGCCTAGGGTTCTTGTTGCATTTATTGTGTCAATAATTGTTACACCTACATCTGCAAAAACAGCCATCCACATCTGTGCTATACCTAATGAAGCTAGTATTAGCACAAGTATTTTTATGGTAATTGCAAATATTATATTTTCCTTTGCTATTTTAATTGTCTTTTTCGAGATATTGATTGCATCATATATCTTTGAAATTTTATCATTCATTATAACTACGTCAGATGCTTCAATCGCAGCATCAGTTCCTATTCCGCCCATAGATATTCCAACATCGGATTTGGTTAAAGAAACTGCATCATTTATTCCATCTCCTACAAATGCAACCTTGCCATTATGTTCTTTATTTTTTATAAATTGATCTAGCTTTTTAGCTTTGTCCTGTGGAAGTAATTCTCCATAATAGCTTTCTATTCCTAGTTTATTTGCAACATCTTTTGCTACTTCTTTTTTATCTCCTGATAACATAATTGTATTGATTCCAAGAGATTTTATTTTTTTGATTCCATTTTCACTATCTTCTTTTATTCTGTCCGAAATTACAATATGACCTAGATATTTATCAGGGTATGCTACATGAACAATAGTTCCAACATTTTTACATTTTTTGTATGGAATATTCATACTTTCCATTAATCTATCATTTCCAACATATATGTCTTTTCCATTTACTTTAGCTTTTATACCATTTCCAGCCATTTCTTCTACATCTGTTACCTTACAATTGTCATTCTCTTTTTTATACGCATTTTTTAATGATAAAGCAATTGGATGTGTTGAATATCTTTCTGCGTGTGATGCTAAATGTAAAATTTCATTTTCATTGAATATTTCAGGGTGTACTGCTACTACCTCAAATACCCCTTCTGTTAAGGTTCCAGTTTTGTCAAACACTATAGTTTTTATCTTTGTTAAGTTTTCAATATAGTTTGAGCCTTTAATTAATATTCCGTTTTTTGATGCTCCACCTATTCCTCCAAAAAAGCTAAGTGGTACAGATATAACTAGAGCACAAGGGCATGATACAACTAGAAATGTTAATGCTCTTGAAAACCATTCCGCAAAGTTTTCAAAAAAGCTTCCAGATATTAATGGCATTACAATTGCAAGCATGAGAGCGATTAAACATACAATTGGTGTGTAAATTTTTGAAAATTTTGTTATGAAATTTTCGCTTTTCGATTTCTGGCTTGATGCATTTTTCACTAAGTCGATTATTTTTGAAGCTGTTGATTCTCCGTAAGTTTTTGTAACTCTTACAGTAATTGTTCCAGTTAAATTAACACATCCCGAAAGAATAAAGTCTCCTTTTTTTACATCTCTTGGAACACTCTCTCCAGTAATTGCTACTGTATTTAAGCTAGTTTTTCCGCTAACCACTACTCCATCTAGTGGTACCTTTTTACCTGGTGTTATAATAATTTCATCGTTTATATTTATTGTTTTAGGATCAACCTCAGTAATTTTGTCATTTACTTCGATATAGGCAGCATCTGGTCTAATGTCCATTAATTCTTCAATTGCTCTTTTAGAATTTCCTTCAGCAATTATTTCAAACAATTCTCCAACTTGGTAAAAAAGCATAACAAAAACAGCCTCGGAAAATTCTGGTTCTTTATTTGGCAAAAATCCAATTGCAAGTGCACCTATTGTTGCAATGCTCATTAAAAAATCTTCATCAAATAATTCTCCTTTTAAAACTTTTTCGGCTGCTTCTTTTAATACATCAAATCCGGAAGCAAAATATGGTACTAGATATAAGCATAAGTTTTGCCACATTTTTAAATCTGTTCTTTTATCAATGATAAAAGCAATCACAAAAAGCACTGTTGAAACAGCAATTTGCATAATCTTTTTATTTTTTTCAGTATACATATTTTTCCTCTCATTGAAAATTTGAATTTATTCACATTATTTTAAAACCATTCTGTATTAATAACAATTTAAATCATTCCATCTAAAATTAGAGTTAATAAATATCTCATCTAAAAAGTTTAAAGATCATTAGATATTAGTTTTAATTTTTTATTCTTTTATGCCCAATTTTCTTTTTTCGATAAAGTTAAATTTTAGTTGCTCTGGTGATTCAACTTCGAAATCTTCATTATTTATTACGTGATCTGGATTCTCAGTTGTAATTTTATTAAATTTTTTTTCACCAATTATGCTTATTATTTTCTTCTTGGCTTCCTTTATTTGCATATATACAGTGTTCGGCCTATGAACATCGGATCCAAGAAAGTGAACCATATTATTTTCAATCAACTTTTGAGCAAGGGTCTGAGCGTTCTTTCCATAATATCCTACGAAACTTCCAAAATTTGATTGGGCTAGGCACCCATTTTTTATTAATTGATAAATTATAAATGGATCCTGTTGTATAAATGAATATCTTTCAGGATGAGCAATAATTGGAACTATCTCTTTTTCTTTTAATTTATATACTACACTAAACATATTTATTGGTTTTGTGTTTAACGGCATTTCCATCAATAAATATTTTGATGAATTAATTGTTGTTATTTTTTTTTCTGCTAGTAGTTCTAATATATCATCCGATAGATAACTTTCATTTCCTAAATAAACCTCTAAGTTAAGGTTTTCTTTTTCAATTATTTTTCTAATTCCTTCAGCCCACAATTCATTTTGTTCTGTGTCAGATTCATAATATGTTTTTATATAATGAGGAGTAAGAATTATTTTGTCAAATCCTGCATTTACTGCCTCATTTATTAGTTCATCAGTTTGTTTTAAGTTTTTAGACCCGTCATCTACCTGTGGTATAATATGTGAGTGAAAGTCAATCATTGCATTAAATATCCTCCAAATATTTTCTTAAATTTCTAATTGTACTAAATCTTATTATTAAGATCTTTATTTTTGATTTTAGTTTTCCTTTTTTTCTTTCGATTTTAAATATTCATTAATTTCACTAATAATTTCTGTTTTTTTAGCTACGTCTGTGTTTTCGTCACTCTCTTCTGTGTCTTCATTTCCATTTAAAGTTATTTCGTTGTCATCATGGCTGTATTTATTATAGTTTCCATCATCATTGTCTTCACTTTGTTCTTCATTTTCATAACTTTCATATTGTGAATCTTTTCCACTACTTTTATTTTGCATTTCAGTTAAATTTTCTTCATGTTTTGATTCATCCTCGCTATTCTCATCTTGAGTTTCCCTTACTTCGGTGTCTTGTTTTCTTAAATTTCTTACTTTATTAATTTGTTCATTAAACTTTTCTTTTAAATCTATTTTATTGCCAATATTTTTAATATGAGCTATCATTTTTTCTTTTTCTTGCTCTGCCTGTTCTCTTTGTTTTGCTTTTTCTTGTTCTTCTTGCTCTCTTTGCTTTGCTTTTTCTTGTTCTTCTTGCTCTCTTTGCTTTTCTTTTTCTTGTTTTTCTTGTTCTCTTTGTTTTGCTTTTTCTTGTTTTTCTTGTTCTCTTTGTTTTGCTTTTTCCTGTTCTTCTTGCTCTCTTTGCTTTAGTTTTTCCTGTTTCTCTTGTTCCTTTTGTTTAGTTCTTTCTTGTTTGGCTATTTTTTCTTGTTCCTCTTTTTCAGCCTTTTCTTTTTTTATTTTCTCAGCATTTGCTTTCGTTTTTTTTTGCTCGTCTTTTATTTTTTCAATTTTTTTCAGAATTTTTTCTTTAATTTTTAATACGTTATTTTTGTTTTTTACGTTTTGTTGATTTTCGCCATAATAATATTCTGTCCTGTAATAATATTCCTTACTTTTGTATGGAATTTTATTTATTACAATTCCAATAATATTACCTCCAACGTTTTTAATTTCTTTAATTGTTCTCTTTAAAATTTCCTTTTTCGTTTTATTATATTCTGTAACAACAATTGTTGAATCAACTATTCTTGAAAGAATTTTTGAGTCAGCAATAAGTTCACAAGGTGTTCCATCAATAATCACAATATCAAAGTTTTGTTCAAGAACATCAAGTAGTTTTTTCATTTGCAAAGAAACAAGGAGTTCTGATGGATTCGGTGGGAATGTTCCTGCTGAAATTACAGACAAATTAGGTTCAGACGTTTGTTTAATTATATTTTTTAAGTTATCTCCCCAAAATACTTCTTCTTCAGTTGTTTCAGATAAATAATTAGAAAGCCCGGGTTCTCTTTTTATTTCAAATATTTCATTTATCCTACCTTTTCTTAAATCAGCATCAATTAATAATACTTTTTTTCCTAGTTGTGCAAAAGATATTGCTAAATTAGAAGATACCCATGATTTTCCTTCTCCTGGTAATGATGAGGTTATTAGAAGTGTTTTTAGTTTTTTGTTGACATTCATAAACTGTATATTAGTTCTTAAAGTTATAAAAGCCTCAGAAATTACAGACTTAGGTTCGTTAAAAGTTACTAGCTCAGAATCTGACATTATTTTCTACCTCCTTTTACCATTTTGGTATTATATTCTGGTATCGTAGCAAGCACGTGTGAAGAACAAATTTTCTCGATTTCTTCTTCGTCCTTTACGGTGGTATCTAATGCGTTTTTTAAAAAGATATACGCAATAGCTACAACTATGCCAATAATAGCAAAAATTAAAATTTCCTTTAAATTATTCCCATTTGATGGGCTTTCTGGAAATTCAGCTTCATCAACAATATGAACATTATTGATATTATATATTTGTTCCACTTCATCTGCAAAAACTTTTGTTATTTCCTTTGCAACTTTGTATGCTGTTTCTTGGTTAGTGTCAGTAACGGATATGCTAATTAATTCTGTATCATCTTTAGAAGTAACACTTATATTTTTTCTTAAAGTATCTTCATAATTTGGATCAATTCCTAAATTTTCTTCTACTTTTCTAAGTACAGTTTTGCTTTTTATGAGCTCACTATATGTAGATACCAATTTTGAGTTAACATTTAAATCTGTTGCAATTGCCGCAGAATTGGTCATTGTATCATCATTATAGGTTGAGCTTCTCGATGACACCAAAATTAATGTGGCTGATGATGTATATTCAGCTACTTTTATAAATTTAATGTAAATTACTCCTAAAATTGAAAAAATCAATGTACAAATAACTATTAATTTTATATTACTCATAAGCATTGAAAATACATCTTTTAAATCAATTTCTTCATCGTCTTCCATTTATTTCCCTCTTTTCCTTTTGTTCTTTTTCATTAAAAAATACACATTTATCATAGTTTATTTATGTAAATTTGTCAATAAATCTATATAAAATTATATAAAAATTATTTTATAATAGTTACAGCTTTAGTAGAAGTTTTTTAATTTATAAATGAAAAAATAAACAATACTTTTTGAGAAAAATACGGCGATTTGAACGAATGTTCAAGAGTATTTTTCGAAAAAAATTTTCGTTTATTTTTGAATTTAAAGTTCTATAAATATAAACTACTAAAGCTGTAACTTATAACATATCTTTAAAAAAAGACCATTGTCAAAATATTTTTGTGTATTTTGTTAATAGTCTTTTTTAAAGTAATCCCCTTAAGTCTTATTTTTTATGCTTCTTTGCTTTCGTCATATTGGTTTTCTTTCTTATAGTTTTGATATGAATGTTTTTTGTGTTTGTATGAATGCCATATCTTTTCTGCATCTGGTTTCCAATTTTTAGCATATTCTTCGCATTTATCACATAAATGGTCAACATCTTCAGGTGATTCTAGGTCTGTTGAATGTGCCCCTGTCTCTTTAACCATTTTACGTAATATTTCAGGATTTTCAAGCATTGGGCAAGGGCGTAAATGATTATGGTTGAATGGCTGACCATCGTGATAAGCCATAAATAGAGGGCTCTGTAATATTTCAAGTATTGACTTGTCGTGAATATTAGCATTTGAATAGTGTATAAATACACAAGGTTCTGCGTCTCCTGCAGAATTAATGTGAAAATAGTTACGTCCTCCAGCTATGCATCCTCCAACATATTCGCCATCATTTTGAAAATCCATTGGGAATAATAGTGTTTTGTTATCATCAGAACGAATTTCACGAATTCTTTTAATCATATATTCTCTTTGTTCTGGTGTTGGTAACAAATCTGGAGCAGCATTATTTCCAACTGGCATATAATGGAAGAAGAAACTGAATCTAACTCCATTGTCAACTAACATTTTAAAAAAGTCATCATTAGTTACCGCTTCAATGTTAGCTCTAGTATAACAAATTGATGTTCCAAAAATAATTCCATATTTTTTTAATAGCTTCATTGCATTCATTACAGCATCATAGTGTCCTTCACCACGTCTGCCATCATTTGTTTCTTTTGTTCCTTCAATTGAAAGGTTAAAAGATATATTTCCAAGTTTTTGAACTTGTTTGCAAAATTCTTCATCAATTAATGTAGAGTTTGTATAAATTGAAAATACACAATCATTGTGCTTTTCAGCTAATTTTAAAATGTCAGCTTTTCTAACTAGAGGTTCTCCCCCTGTTAACATATATAAATGTGGGCCAAGTTCTTTTCCCTCAGTAACTATTTTGTCCATATCATCATAAGTTAAATTATGTTTATTTCCATACTCGCCTGCCCAACATCCTGTGCAATGCATATTACAAGCTGATGTTGGATCAAATAAAATTAACCAAGGTATATTGCAATTGTATTTTACACGATTTGCTCTAATTGTTTTGGTTCCTCTAAAGAATGATTCATAAACAAGGTTAAGTAAAATAGTTTTTAGTACGTGTGGATCAATTTCATCAACAAGTTTATCTAAAAATTTTCTCCATTTATATTCTGGATTCTTTAGCTTTGTACGGAAGCTATCGTAAGTTTCTTTTGGATAAGAATCCCCATAAAATTTCTCAACATAATCTACTAAACTTAGTAATGCTTTTTCATTATCTTTTTTATAATTTTTTATGAAATTATCAATGATAACTTCAGCAGCCTTTCTCTCCATTTTATGTGATAAAGAGTTTTCTTTCATTTAACTATCCCTCCTATTTTATTTCTCTTGGTTGTATGTTATTACATTTTCGGTTATGCCTTCGCCTTGATGAGGATACACCAAAGTTATACATTTGTCAAGTGTCATTAATACAATTAAAACTATGCATACTATTATCTTTTTTTCCTGAGAAATTTTACTCATTTTTTTATGAATAAATGGTGCAACAATATAGTAGCAGAAGCTTCCTCCTAGTCCAAAAAATATAGCTCCTTCTAGGCAAATTCTTCCATTTAAGTTCATAAATATTCCATCATAGCTCCAATATTTCATTCCTGTCATCGCTTCTAGCCAAAAAGATGAAAAATATTCAATTATTGAGGCTACAACAGCTATTGCAATAAATACCAAAAATGGTTTATTTGAAATCTTTGATAAACTGTTTTTTTCTCCACCAATTTGCAACAATATAATAAATAATGTACATCCAACTCCATATATTGGTAGCCAAGGTCCATAAAGGGTTCCTCTATTTACAAATACACCATCTCTAAATATAAATAGCAATACTTCCCAGCACCATCCTGCGATTGAGAAAACGAAAAATAGTAGAATAAGTGATACTAAATCATATTGGTGGTGAAATTCAAATTGTGGTCTATTTTTTGTGTTTATAGCAAAAGTTCCGGGATAATTTTGTATGCTTTCAATATCCTCTAATGACATATTAGCATATTTTGTTTTCAATAGTTCTCTATCAAATAAAATATCATCATTTAGTAGTTCATAATTGTATAATTTTTTCTCTTTGTATTCTTTGCGCATCTTGTTATACACTTCAGTTGTTGTTGATTTGTAGTATGGTGAAGAATATAGCCCTGAAATTCCAAAAGTACATATTGATAAAATGTTCCATCCTAAAAAAGATAAATCAAGTTTAAAGAATTGCCATTTAGCTCCATTCATCATTTCTCTTGACATTCTTATTGCATCCTTTGGTTTTATTGTTGGGTTTTCAGCCATAATATATGTTACCATTTTATATGAATAATTTTTTATAAATCCCCCTATGATCGTAAGATTCCAGAAGAATTTGTATATGTGCATAAGCAAAATAGCTAAAACAATGTTTTTGTATCTATTTTTTCTAAATGGATAAAGAAGTCTTCTAATTTTTGTTTTTCTGTAATTTATACTCTCTAAATAAATTCTACTTTCTCCAACAAGTATTGGGTTTGAAACTAGAATTTTTAGTCCAAGAGCAATAAATGCAAATGTAATTATTATTACATTTTGAAGTACATTTCTGCTCGGACTATTCCAAATTGAATTTACAATTTCTTTTAATTGGTTTTGCCCAATCGTAAATGCATTAAAAATAGTATATGCTACACCTTTGTATACGTTATGTTTTTGATTGTATTGTTCAATTAATCCTTCACTTCTATTTGAAATAAAATTACTTATTGCCTCTTCAAAGTATTCATCCACTATAATTGTTGGATCATCTTTAAATGTTTGAATTGTTTCGTTATTTAGCCTATCTTTAATAAATTCTTGTAATATTTTTAAATTTGATAGCTCTTTGTTGCTTGAAAAATATTCTCCAACAATTATAGTCATTACAACTGTAACCAAAAGCAAAGTCCAAATATTATTTTTAAAATGCTTTTTCCCGTTTTTCTTTACTTCTTTAATTTTCCACATATATTACTCCTTTAATTGCTAAAATATTGTAACTACTTATCTTTATTTTAGTAACCTTAAGCTATTTAATACTACAGTTAAACTACTAAATGTCATTGCTAGGCTTGAAATCATAGGATTTATTGATATTGTTAATAGTCCAGTAGCAAGTGGTATCATACAAATATTATAGAACAGAGCCCAAAACAAATTTTGCTTTATTACTCTCATTGTTTTATGGCCTATATTAAACAATTCATATATATTATTCATATTGTCATTTAGCAAAATTATGTCTGCTGAATCTTGGCTTATGTCACTGCCTCCATTAACACTTATCCCAATTGTAGCTGTTTTTAATGCAGGGCTATCATTTATTCCATCTCCTACCATAATGCAATTTTTGTTCTTGTTAATTTCTTTTACTTTTTCTAGTTTTTCCGATGGTGTTACATCACTATATATTTCAGTTATATCTAGCTTTTCGGCAATTTTTTTCGCAACATTCTCATTGTCTCCAGTTAGCATAACTACTTTTTTGTTTATAAATTTTAAGTTACTAATAACATCTTTCATATTTTCTCTAACTGTATCTGATAATCCTATAATGCCTAATGTTTCATCTTCTGTAAATAAATAAACTATTGTCTCTCCATTTCTTTGATATTTTAATTCAGAATTATAAAATCTGTTTTGCATTTTGTTATTAACTTTAATTACAAATTTTCCATTTCCTGCATAATACTTTTTTCCATTAACTATTCCTGAAATTCCATACCCAGCTACTTCTTGCAAGTTATCAGCGGGAACAATCTTTTTATTTTCACATATAGCTTTTGCGATTGGATGATTAGAGTTTGCTTCTAACTTTTGTAAAATTTCAAGATATTCTTCTGAAAGTTCTTTTTCATTTATTTTTAATTTTCCATAAGTTAATGTTCCAGTTTTATCAAAAACTACAGTGTCAATTCTATTTATTGCCTCTAAACTTTCACTTGATTTAACTAAAACGCCTTTTTTACTGCATTTTCCAATGGAAATTACCATTGCAAGTGGAGTTGCTAGGCCTAGAGCACAAGGGCAAGCAACAACAAGAACAGAAACAAGTGAATTAATGCTCCTTGAAACGTCTTTAAATAGTATATAATTTAATATAAAAGAAATTAAAGCTATTATAAATATAGCAGGAACAAAATATCCGCTTATTTTGTCAGCAGCTCTTGCAATTGGAGCCTTAGTATTTGTAGCCTCTACAACCATATCCACTATATTCGAAATACTTGAATTTTTTCCGATTTTTTCAGCAGTATATTCAATATATCCATCATAATTTATGCTACCAGCAATTACTTTATCTCCAACCTTTTTAGATACTGGTTTGCTTTCTCCTGTTATAAATGATTCATCTGTATGAGTTGTTCCTTTAGTTATTGTTCCATCAACAGCAATTTTATCTCCAGGTTTGCACACTACAGTGTTTCCCTTTTTTATTTCATTAATAGTAACTTCTTTTGTTTCACCATCTATTAAAATAGTTCCATATTTTGGAGTAATTGTTACTAGATTCTTAATAGTTTCCACAGCTTTTGATTTATTATTTTTATCAATTGCTCTACCAATCTTAACAAATAGTATAATCATACTAGACGCTTCAAAATACAAGTTGTGTACACTTGCTGTGTTTCCATTCATTACCAATATCAAATTGTAAACACTATAAAGAAAATTAACACAAACTCCAATTCCAACAAGTGAATCCATATTAGGCATTTTATGTATAATATTTTTTATTCCATTTTCAATAATGTCAAGTCCATAAACTAAAAATGCAACTGAAATTCCCATTAATATTATTCCATAGTTTACAGGATAATACTTTATACTTATAACTTTTGGAATAGGCAAATTTATCATATATCCCATAGATATATACATTTGTAAAACAGCTAGAATAGCAAATACAATTAATTTTTTAATATTATTTTTAGATTCTTTTTTACCATTATTTTCTCCTGCACTTTTAAATCCTGCTTCTTTAACAAATCTATCTAAATCCGCTCTGCTTACTATATTTTCATCATACTCAATTAAAGCTGTGGCTAAAACCAAGTTGACAGATGCTTCCTTTATTCCTTTTTGTCTATTTAAATATTTTTCAAGTCCGTTAGAGCAAGCACTGCACGTCATACCTTCTATGTTTAAAACAATTTTCTTCATCTTTTCACCTCAGGTCATATTTTATCATTTCATATAAATTTTTTCAACCCAATTTATAAAACAGAAATATAACTAGGCATTTTTAGGTTATGGTTTAATAAAAACATTTTAATTTATAGATAAAAAAATAAACAATACTTTTTGAGAAAAATACGCTGCTTTGAACGAATATTCAAGAGTATTTTTCGAAAAAAGTTTCCGTTTATTTTTGAATTTAAAGCCTTGTAAATGTTAGCTACTTAAACTATAACTAAAAATGCCTAGTTACAACAAAATTAATTGTTTGAAGTTTGTTGCATTAAATTTGAATTATTTGTGCTTGACGTGTTGCTCATGCTATAGCACCTTTTTTCCATTAGTAAATCTTGAACATTTCTTAAAGCCTCTCCGAATCTTTGGAAATGTACTACTTCTCTTGCTCTTAAATATCTAAGCACATCCATTACTTCTTTATCATCTTTTGAAAGATCAATAAGCTTTTCATACGTAGCTCTTGCCTTTTGTTCAGCAGCCATATCATTTTGCAAATTTGCAATTGGATCTCCTTTTGCAGATACTGATATTGAAGTTTGTGGTAAGCCTCCTGCCGATTGTGGGTAAACATCTATACCGTGGTCTGTATAATATGCCTGCAATCCAGCATTATTTATTTCTTCCATTGTGGCATCTCTTGTTAGTTGATGAACTATCGTTCCAACCATTTCTAAATGTGATAATTCTTCTGTTCCAATGTCATTTAGTACAGCTTTGCTTCTTTGGTCTGGCATTGCAAACCTTTGTGATAAATAGTTTAAAGATGCATTAATTTCTCCATCAGGCCCTCCATATTGGCTGATAATCCATCTTGCAAGTTTTGGATTTTTCTCTTTTATATTAATTGGATATTGAAGCATTTTGCTATAATTCCACATTATGCATTTCCCCCTTCCCAAGGCCAAGGTGATGCAATCCATCTAAAACTATTGCATGGACAGTAAATTGAAAGTGGCCCAAATCTTCTTTCATATTCTTCATACATTTTTCTATATTCATTTGCGTAGTTATTATGAAGCTCTAAAGCTGTTTCATCATTTGGATGTGTGTCTAAATATAGTATTAAATCATTAATAGCGAATGCATAACTTTGAAGCTGATTCATAAGTTCTGCTTTATTCATATTGCTATTATCTCTTGATGTTACACAATTGTAATACATAAAACCTCCTATTATATTTTAGATAAGTGATTCCTAATATTTATTTTTCTATAAGATTTTTATTTCTCCTAAATTTTAAGAATTAGGGCATTGTCCTTCGCTTTGGGTTGCTCTCCTTAAGTATGCATTTTCATTCATACTTTGCCCAGGTGAATATGGATCAACGAGCTCTGGAAAAATTGTTCCCATTTGAAGTCCTACATTTGGTTTAAATGTTTGGTCAATATATTGAATTGGAACATAGCTTTGACCATACATATAATTTATTGGAAAAACATTTTGGTCTTTGAATCCACAAGAGCATTTCTCATCATTGCTATTGTTTGAATTGTTGTTATTAGAATTTGATTGATTAGAACACATATTGCAACCGCATTTTCTATTTCTGCTATTCATAGTCCCCTCCTTTTAGTTTTATATTATAATTTATGTATTTTCCAAAATAATTGTTACTATACACAAAAAATAAGAAGTAGAAAAATCTACTTCTTGTTTAATGAATAAAAAACTATATTCTCATTAATCCGCCAATTACTTGACTTTCTTTTTGAATTGGAAGAATCTTTGATCCTCCACATATTACAACTTTATCTCCTTTTTCAAGGATTCCTTCTTTTTCAAATGTTGTTATTCCTGCAGCTATTGTATCATTTATTGAGTCTTTGCCATCAATAAATAATGGTGTAACATTTTGAACAAGTGATAACTTGTGGTATGTTTTTACATCATCTGTAATAGCTAATATTGGGCAAGCAGGTCTAAAGCTTGATACTTGATAAGCTGTTTCTCCAGTATGTGTATAAGCCACTATTCCATCTGCATGGCTATCTCTTGCTGTTATGCAAGAAATATAAGCAACATTTGCTTTTAAGCTATCTTTATGTGCACTATAAGGCTTTGCTGAAAATCTCTTCCAATAGTTTAAATCACCTTCAACTGCATTTGAAATTTTAACCATATCTTCTACACATTCTACTGGATATTTACCAGCTGCGCATTCTCCTGAAAGCATAATGCATCCTGTTTGATCATATACTGCATTTGCAACATCTGATACCTCTGCTCTTGTTGGACGTGGATTAGATTGCATTGATTCAAGCATTTGTGTTGCTGTAATTACTGGCTTTCCAACTTCATTGCATCTCTTGATTATCATTTTTTGTACAATAGGAACTTGCTCAAGTGGAATTTCAACTCCCATATCACCTCTTGCAACCATTATACCATCAGATAATTCAAGTATTTCTTCAAAATTGTCAATTCCTTCTTGGCTTTCAATTTTAGAAATAATTCCTATCTTTTCTCCACCATTGTCATCTAATAATTTTCTAATTTGTTTAACATCGTCAGCTCTTCTTACAAATGAAGCAAAAATATAATCAAATCCAGCTTTAATTCCTTTTGTAATATCATCAATATCTTTTTGTGCTAAAGCTGGTAAATTAACTGTAACTCCAACAATGTTCATTGTTTTTCTAGAACCTAATCTACCTGTATTTTTAGCAACACAGTAAATATCCTTGTCCTTTACTTCTTTTACTTCAAATTCAATTGCACCATCATCAACTAAAATTCTAGTTCCAGGTTTAACATCTTTGTATAGCTCTTTAAAGCTTATTGTTGTTTTTGTATTATTTCCAATTATATCTTCATTAACAAATACAAAATCTTGTCCCTCATTTACTGTAACTTTTTCATCTCCTGATTCAAGAACTCCAGTTCTAATTTCAGGTCCCTTTGTATCAAGGCACATTGCAATTGGTAGATGTAGTTTATCTCTGCATTTCTTTATAGTTTCAATTTTAACAGCATTTTCCTCATATCCACCATGTGAAAAGTTAATTCTGCAAACATTTAATCCTGCATTCATCAATTTTGTTAACATTTCTTCTGATTCACTTGCAGGTCCAATAGTTCCAATGATTTTTGTTTTTCTTAAATTTTTCATTTTATTATTCCTCCCTTTACGACCTAGTTATTATATCACTATATTGCATAAAAATTCAAGGCTTTTGCAAAATTACTTAATAATAACAAATTAAATTTTAGCTATATTGTAATTGCTTGTTTTGATGTAAATCTTTGCATAACAAGCTTATTTAATTTTTTGTTTTTTTCTTGAGTTAATTTAGGGTCTTCATTTATTATTTCTATTGCTAAGGCTTGTACTTCTTTTAATTCTTCAACATCTGTAAATAAGTTTGCTATTTTAAATTCTGGAAGTCCGTGTTGCATTGTTCCAAAGAAGTCTCCTGACCCGCGAAGCTCTAAATCTTTTTCGGCTACTTCCATTCCGTTGTCAGTTTTCACCATTAATTCCATTCTTTCTTTTGTTTTTTTTCCATTGCTTCCATATTTCAAAATACAATATGATGCGTATTCTCCTCTACCGACTCTTCCTCTGAGTTGATGAAGTTGCGCTAGTCCAAATCTTTCAGCATTTTCTATTATCATTATGCTTGCATTAGGTACATCTACTCCAACCTCTATTACTGTTGTTGAGATTAGTATGTCAATTTTGCCATCTTTGAAATCCTCCATAACTTTTTCTTTTTCCTTAGGTTTCATTTTTCCGTGAAGTAAGCCAAGTCTGTATTCTTTAAATTCATCTTTTTTGTATTGTTCATATTTTTCGGTTGCTGATGATAATTTTTCATCTTCAAGGTTTTCTGTTTTGTCAACTAGTGGACATACTATATATACTTGTCTTCCCTGATTTACCTGTTGTTTTACGAAACTATTAATTCTACTTTCAGCTTTTTTAGAAACAGCTATTGTTTCTATTTTCTTTCTATTAGGTGGTAACTCGTCGATTATCGATATGTCCAAATCTCCATATAATATAAGTGCAAGTGTTCTTGGAATTGGAGTTGCCGACATTACAAGAACATCAGGATTGTCACCTTTTGCAATTATTTTGCTTCTTTGTTTTACTCCAAATCTATGTTGTTCATCTGTTACAACAAGTCCAAGTTTATTAAACACTACGTTTTCTTCTAGTAATGCGTGAGTTCCTATTACAACATCTGTTTCCCCGCTTTCGATTTTAGATAAAGCTTCTCTTTTTGTTTTTGCAGTCATCCCTCCAACTAAAATATCACATTTAATTCCATATTTTGATAAAATTTCATTGCAGTTTTCTAAATGCTGTTTTGCTAAAATCATTGTTGGAGCGAGTATTACAGCTTGATAACCACTTTTTACTGCTTTATATGCAGCAATTATTGCAACAATTGTTTTTCCAGATCCAACGTCACCTTGTAATAGCCTATTCATTGGTTTTGTATTTTCCATGTCAGAGTTTATTTCTTCTAAAACCTTTTTCTGTGCATTTGTTAATTTAAAAGGCAAATCATTTATAGCATCAGACATGTTTACATCTTTTGAATATTTGATTCCCTTTACTTCGTCATCGTTTTCTCCTTTTAGTTTTAATAGTCCAAGTTGCATTCCCATAAGCTCATCAAAAACAAGCCTTTTTCTAGCTTTTTTAAAGTTTTCAAAACTGCTTGGAAAATGTATTTGTCTGATAGCAGTGTCGTAGTCCATTAAATTATATTTTTTAACAATATAATCAGGCTCTATTTCTTCAAGCTTATCAGTTAATTCAAGACCATTTGAAATAATTTTTCTCATCGTGTTTGGTTTTATTTCTGAAATTAAAGGATACACTGGAATTATTTTTCCAGTGTTGCTATTTTTATCAATTGGATCAAATACAGGAGAGTTCATTTCTATGAATGAACCCTTTACTGAAACTTTTCCAAATAATCTATATTTTTCTCCTCTTTTTATTTGCTTTGAAATATATGGTTGGTTAAACCACGTAACCGTAATGTTTCCTGTTTCATCAGTAAATATTGTTTTTTCAATACTTTTATATCTTCCCATCATTCGAACATTAACAGGCATTATTGCTCTAACTTCTATTGAAACCTTTTCGCCATCAGTAATATCTTTTATTTTTTTTATTTGACTTCTATCTTCATAAGAGCGTGGATAATATGTAATCAAATCTTCTAAATCATATATTCCTAGTTTATTTAGTGTTTTTGCTCTAGCTTCTCCAACCCCTTTTACATATTTAACATTATTCTTTAAATTTGTCATATTCTCCTCTTAACATTACTTATTAATAATATATCAATAGATGCCTTTTAGCTTGTTTCATTTTTTCATGTTTAACTTGCAAAATATTAATACCTAAACTGGTATTTGCAAAAATAAAAATTGGTGGAAATAATCCACACCATCAAATTTTATATAATTATTAGTAAAATTGTTGTAAATATTAAAAGCTCATATTTTCTTGTATTTTTCCAAACGGATATGTTCTTTGGTGGAGGCGGTGGGAGTTGAACCCACGTCCAATAATTTTTCCATATTGACTTCTCCGAGTGCAGTTAACTTATTAGTCTTCAATCAATAAGTTAAGTTAACAACCTCATTTGATTATATCCAATTAAATTACCCATTATCTAAATGGAGTAGATAACTTCGTTTCCTACTTTAGTTTAAACGCCTTAATATAAACAGTAGGCTTTTACATTAAAACGACGCTTGCAACTTAGGCAGCGTAAGCTAATTCTCTATCGTTATCAGCTTTTATATTTAATTTGCTTGATTTAAAGTGGCCAAAGCAACCATCCACTACT
>CACXCH010000005.1 GCA_902766085.1 uncultured Eubacteriales bacterium | reverse complement strand
GGAAGTTACTTTGGCTATAGGTGATATAATTGTCGGAGTCGACATAGGTGCATCTAAGATAAGTTTAGTTGTCGGCGAAGTCAATAATTTTAATCAGATTGAGGTCATTTGTAACACAACCAAAAAAAGCGATGGAATACAAAAAGACAAAATAATTGATGAAACAAAGCTGGGGGACGCAATATCAAGTACTATTAAAGATGCTGAAAAAGAAATGAATATGAAAATAGGTTCAGCATATATAACTATACCAGGCAAATATGTAACCATTGTACAAAATAGTGTTACAAGAGAAGCTAAAGACAAATATTCAGGAATATCACAAAAGGATGTATCAAATGCACTAATGCATGCCAAAGATATAAACATACCTGAAGGAAAGCAACTTATAGATGTTATAACTGAAAATTTTAAATTGGATGATGGAAGGAGTGTTGAAAATCCAATAGGAGCATTTAGTTCTTCATTCATTTTAAATGCGGACTTAATACTTGCTGACAAGGAATACATAAAAGTAATTACAAATATTTTTAAACGATTAAATATAGGCATAGATGGGATGGTTCCAATTACTCTAGCAGAAAAAAATCTTATCCTAACTGATAATGAAAGAAAAGGTTGCACAATGCTTGTTGATGTTGGAGCACAAAATACTGATATTGGAATTTTCTATAACGATAAATTTGTTTACACTGATTCAATTCCAATTGGTGGACAGAATATTACAAATGATATTGCAATTGTTTTAAATATTTCAAATGAAGAAGCTGAAAAATTAAAAAAACAATATGGACTAGCACTAAAAGCTTTTATTGACAATGACAATGAAGTTATCCTAAATACTGCTAAAGATGATAATAAAATTGTAATGAGCTCACATATTGTTGAAATTATTGAAGCTAGAGTTGACCAAATGTTTGAAATTATTAACAATGAACTTGTAAAAAATCAGATGAAGAGCCACATTGATTCTGTTGTACTTACAGGACAGGGGATTACGAATATAAGCAAAAGCGACACAGTTGCTAAGAATAATCTAAATCTACCAGTAAGAATTAACAAAGAAAAAACAGCTAATTATATGAAACCAACTTACGAAACAGCTTATGCATTGGTTAATTTTATTGCATCAAGACCTTTTGCAAAATCAGTATCAAGCAATGTTGATGCAGAATCAGATGAAAAATTCTTCAAAAAGATATTAGAAAAAATTAGAGAATTTTTTTATTCGTAAAAATAAATAAAAAATTTAGGAGGAAAATTTTATGCTAATTGATAACGATAACAATAACACAAATATGAACTATGATGAAAAAAATGATATGAACAGAATTGATGACACAGCTGTAATTAAAGTAATTGGAGTCGGTGGAGCTGGAAATAATGCAGTAAATAGAATGATTGAATCAGGAGTAGAGGGAGTTGAATTTATTGCAATAAATACTGATAGACAAGTTCTAAAGCTTTCAAAGGCAAACATTAGAATCCAAATTGGTGAAAAAATTACAAGAGGACTAGGAGCAGGAGCAAATCCTGAAATTGGTGCAAAAGCAGCCGAAGAAAATAGATCTGAAATTGCAGATGCAATCAAAGGTGCTGATATGGTATTTGTTACAGCCGGAATGGGCGGAGGAACAGGAACAGGTGCAGCTCCGGTAGTTGCAGGAATTGCAAAGGAAATGGGAATATTAACTATAGCCGTTGTTACTAAACCATTTATACGCGAAGGAAATAAGAGAAAAACTCAAGCTGAAAGAGGAATTGAAAATTTAAGAGGAAAGGTTGACTCATTAGTTGTAATTCCAAATGACAAGCTATTAGAGATAATTGACAAGAAAACTCCAATAATTGAAGCATTTAAAATGGCAGATGATGTTTTAAGACAAGGGGTTCAAGGAATATCTGATTTAATCACAAAGCCAGGAATATTCAATCTTGACTTTGCAGATGTTAAAACAATTATGCAAAATCAAGGAATGGCCCACATGGGTACAGGTAGAGGTTCTGGTGAAAATAGAACAGTTGATGCAGTTAAACAAGCAATCCAAAGTCCGTTACTTGAAACAACAATCGAAGGTGCAAGAGGAGTATTACTTAACTTTACAGGTGATAGTTCGCTTGGTGGAGATGAAATTGATGAAGCTGCAGAGCTTGTACAAAATAGTGTTAATCCAGATGCAAATATTATGTGGGGAATTTCAGTAGATGATAGTTTAGATGGAGATGTAATTGTTACATTAATTGCTACAGGATTTGACAAAGAGCCAGGAGCAAAGGATACAACGATAGGCAGAGCTTGGCCAACAGCAAACACAGAGCCTGTAACTAATAGTGATCCATCAGACTTAGACATACCACCATTTATAAAAAGAATTAAAAAATAAAAATACTATGTTACAGGTTAATGGTTTGTAAATTTAGAATATTATGCTTTCCGGTTTTTTTGTCCTTAAAACCATTACCCTGTAACCTCTTTATTATCCGGTTTTACTTAGAATTTCTTTTTTCATTTTGTTAATAATCTTTTTTTCTATCCTTGAGATATAACTTTGTGAGATACCAAGCATATCTGCAACTTCTTTTTGAGTTTTTTCATTTCCTGTAACAAATCCGAATCTAAGTTCCATAATATTTTTTTCTCGTTTATTCAATTTAGCAATGGAAGAACTTAAAAGTTTTTTATCAACTTCATCCTCTATATTTTGTGACGTTAGATCTTCTGACGTACCCAAAATATCAGAAAGAAGAAGCTCATTTCCATCGCCATCTTTATTTAAAGGCTCATCAAAGGATATTTCACTTTTTAGTTTTGAGCATTTTCTAAGGTACATTAATATTTCATTCTCAATACATTTAGAGGCATAAGTAGCAAGCTTAATTTTTTTATCAGAATTAAATGTATTAATAGCTTTCATAAGGCCAATTGTTCCAATTGAAATCATATCCTCAATCCCTACACCGGTGTTTTCAAATTTTTTAGCGATGTATACAACTAAACGTAAATTATGCTCTACTAATAGATTTTTAGCTTGAGTATCACCTTCCATCAATTTAGCAATAGCATTTTCCTCTTCTTCAGGACTAAGAGGAGCAGGAAGGTCATCATTACCACCAACGTAAAAAACCGACTCATCTATTTCATCTTCACTGAATAAATCAAGATATATTTTCTTTATTGACTGAATTAAGTTCATCATTATAATCTCCTTGTAACAAATCTATACCAATTAAGGCGTGATAACTTTTATTAAAAGTTTTATTAAAAACACCAATAATAGCGTTTTTAACTAGAATGTCTTTATGATCTTTTCTTATAATTTTTACTAAATCAACATTAATACCAAAAAGAAAGCTTTCATCATTTCCAATTGTATTAAAAGGAATCAAAACAAAATTATTTGAATCATTTAAATCAGCAATTTTTTCAACAATATTTTTTTCAACAATGATAACATTTTTGTGTGTAATAGGGTCTTTTAGAAAATTACCAGAATCAATAAAACAAGAAGTATCTACCATTTTAAAACCATTAAAAATTGAAATTTTGCAAATAAAATTTTGATTTTTAACTAATTCCTTTTTATACAAAAATGAAATACTCAAAATAATAAAACCTGTGAAGCATGCCAAAACGGAAATTTTAAAAGAATTAAAACCAATTAAAAAACCGTCTTTTATAATTACATACTTATTACTAATCATATAAACAAAAGCAAAAGCAATTCCACCAACAACAAAAGTAACAAGATAAAACACATTTAAATCTTTAAAAAAAGCTTTAAAATTAGCAGGCTTAAATGCAATTACAACCATTATGCTTGACAAAAAAATTTTCATAATCACATTGGAAAAAGCTGGCACAGTATCAAGCAAAAAAGCAATAACATAAACACTACCTAAGATACTTGCAATAAAAATGCGAAAGTGTTTTACATCAATTCTCAAAATATAAGAAGCAATCAAAAAAATAATATAGTTTATGAAAACGTTTTCAAAAAAAATTACATCTATGTAAATTTTCATATTGGAATTATAGTTTCAAATCAACAAAAAATCTGTCGAAACTTAATATTGAAAATAAAAAAAAGCTCGACAGAAATTTACAAAAGTTTATTTTTTCATTTAAGAATTATTTCATTATTAAATATTAACTAGAATAACATCATTACCAATGCAATGAATTTTTTCCCAAGGGATAATGATATCATCATTACCAGATATAAAGCTAAAAGATTTTGAATTACCAGGAACGATAATTGCAGTAATATTACCAGATTTAAAATCAGCACAAACATCTTTGACAAAACCGTAGCCTTCTTCCATCATTAATATTAATAACCTCTTTATGTTTAAAATCCATTCCTTTATTATTGTTCATATTACTCCTCCAATATTATTATATGAGTGAATATTGGGGTATATGATATATATCCATATTTTATGTTTTTATCAACATTTATAAATAATTGCTTTTTATATGATTAATTGCGTTTTTCTCTAATCTGGAGACTTGAGCTTGGGAAATGCCAATTTCATCAGCAACTTCCATTTGTGTTTTACAATCAAAGAAACGTTTTCTAATAATTTCCTTTTCACGAGGAGAAAGTTTTTTCATTGCTTCGCTAATAGCAATGCTATCAGACCAATTTTCATCAGTATTTTTTTTATCACTAATTTGGTCAATAACAAAGAAATTGTCAGAATCGCTGTCAGATGAACTCACAGAATCTTGCAGAGAAATTGGGGACTGAATTGCATCAAGGCTTGCAGCAATTTCTTCCTTATCTATTTTTAAAACATCTGCAATTTGTGTAATAGAAGGTTCATTTATGCCCTTTTTTATTAATTCTTCTCTAGTCATCAAAGTTTTATAAGCTAAATCTTTAACAGATCTACTAACACGAATCGGGTTGTTATCACGAAGATATCTACGTATTTCACCAATAATCATAGGAACAGCATAAGTAGAAAATTGAACATTTTGAGAAAGATCAAAATTATCAATTGCTTTAATCAAACCTATACAACCTATTTGAAATAAGTCATCAGGATTTTCATTTTGATTATTGAATTTTTTTATTACACTTAAAACTAGCTTTAAATTACAGTTAATAAATTTTTGCCTTGCTTTTTTATCACCATTTTTAATCTTAACTAAAAGCTCATTTTTTTCTTGCGCTGAAAGTACAGGCAACTTTGAAGTATTAACTCCACAGATTTCAACCTTCCTAACCAAATTATTCCTCCTAAATTATAAAATTATTATTTACAAATTAGGAAAAAATATACAAATTGAAATATTGTAGTAGATTTTAGTTAATTTTTTATCAAAAATTTGTCAAGGCATAGCAATAAAAAATATTGACAGTCATAGCAATAAAAAAATTACAGAATTAAATTCTGTAATTTATAGTTTTATATGAGGCTCATTTGAGAACTTTTTTCTTATAGAAGAAAACTCTTTTGTTTGCAAAATTCTATTTACATTTTTAAGAGATACTCCAGAAAGATAAGCTAAAGATTCTACATTTTTAGGAATATCATTATTATCCAAAAATGTTTTTAAAGAATTTGCATCAATCTGATCCTTTTGCTTGCAATTAGGACAAACAGAATCATTAGAACTAAAAAAACATCCACAACGTTCACATTTATTAAAAATCATAACAATAATTCCTTTCAATATTTTTTATATCATATCATAATTTTGTCGAAAAATAAATTGTTTTGAATAAAATTTAATATAAATGTAATATAAAATCG
>CACXCH010000004.1 GCA_902766085.1 uncultured Eubacteriales bacterium | reverse complement strand
GTATCTGAATCATAAAAATAGTTAAGATTCTTTGAGGAAAGTTCGTCTTGCTTTTTTGAACTTTGCTTTTCATCATCTCTAGAATCTCCAAATGTTTGATTAAACATTTTTGTTTCTCCTTTTCTTAAAAATTAAGGAGTTGCAACTCTTTTTCTTGCTAGCAATTATAGGATAGCACGGATTTAAAAAAAATCTTGGTTAGGTAGCCAAGATTTCTTCTATGGGTAAGAAAGTTTAAAAAGGTGTAAAGAAGTGTAAAAAAATTTGAAAAATAAAAGATGAAATTGTGGAAAACAATAATGAAGAAATATTACAATAGTATTTTTTTTTTTTTCAAAATCGTCATAATGCTTTGCGCTTCAAGGATAAGAAAGAATGTAATGTTATTATTTGAGGTAATAAATTTCAATGTTATCTAAAAGGAGATAATAAAATATGAATCGTAAAGCAATATTTTTTATCATAGTTGTAGCAGTGATTGCAACATTTTGGACTATAGGTGCTACTAGTTCAAGATATACTTATAGTGCAGAAGCAAAAGGAAATATTGATTTGCTACAAACTAAATGTAGTCTTGAATTATATAATCCATCAAGTGTAACTGGCTCAACTAGTGGTGCAACATATAAAACAGAAAATGGCACTAGCTACTTTGCAGTTCCTACTATTCCAACAGATTACACAAACATTAATTATAAAGTAAACAACAAAGTAAATAATATAATCAATCAAAAAGAAATCCAATACTATATTAGGGTTGTTGCTGAAGATAGCAGTACAAATATTCCAATAGAATATAATGTTCACGCATATAACAACACATCAAGTGTTTATTCATTAGTAAGTGGTTTGGGTTATGGTCCATTTACTTTGCAGAAAAATACTGAATATAGCGGAACAAACGGAATGTTCTCAATTGAAGCAAAATATACAAGCACAGAAAGAAAATACGCAACGTCAGTACAAAAGATGAAAGTACAGATGATAACGAAAGATATTAGTGGAAGTTTAGTAGTTTTATCAGAGGCACCATTATTGATGAAATATACCGCAAAAGTACTTTCTGAACCAAGTCCAACAATTTCACTATCAACAAGTAATTGGACAAATAACAATGTTAATGCTACTGCATCAACATTAACTGGATATACAACTCAAATGAGCTATGATCAAACTACATGGACAAATACAAATACTCTTACATTTTCATCTAATGGTATAGCATATGCAAGATATACTGATGGAATAAATTTAGGAACAATAGCATCAAAGAAAATCACTAATATAGATAAGACGGCACCAACTATTTCATCATTTACTCATGGAACTATAGCATCCAGTACCATTCAAGTATCTGTTTCAGCAACAGATTCAAGTTCAGAAATTAAAAATTATGCATTTTATTTAGATGGTACATTGAAAGCAACTCAATCATCAACTAGTTACACTTATAGTGGACTAAATATGAGCATTGCTCATACATTAAAAACTATTGTAACTGATAACGCAGGAAATACATCAAGTAAAGAAATAAAAGGATATCAGATAAAAAATTTAATTAAAAATGGCTCTTTTGAACAAGGTGGAACTTCATGGGATTTTACTCAATATTCTAATAATTCTCCTACAATTGTTAGTGGTGGATATTTTGGAACAAATTGTTTAAGATTTAGTTATAAAAGCAGTGGTGATTATACTTCAATGGCAATACAAGAAAGCATAGGTAATCCTATACTAAATCATAAATATTATGGCTCTATTATGTTTAAATCTAGTAACATCTTTACTACAGAAGATTCTAGATTTGAGTGGATGTGTAATGATTATGAAAATGTAGGAACACTTGTATTTGCAGATAAAAATGTAGCAACTTCTTCATGGATAAAACTATCAGGATATGGTCAAATAACTAACTCAAAATATTTGTCAAATACTTGGGTAATTAGGAATTTTGAAAGAATGTCAAGAGATTATTCTTATTGTGATGGATTATTAATTGTAGATCTAACATTAGCATTTTGAAGTGGAAATGAGCCAACAAAGGAATGGTGTGATAACAATATTAATTATTTTGACAGCTCAACAATTGTTTATAAATAATATTATTTTTATTTTTTGAGGACACTTTATAAGAGTGTCCTTTTCTATTTATCTAAAATTTCTCAATCTTAATAAAAACAAACATTTGAGGGTTTACTAAAGAACAAAATCTTGATAAAATAATATCAAAAATAGTTCATATATTTAATTTATATATGTTTTAATTGAAAGTGGTGATTTAAAATGAGCAAAAAAATATATAGAGAGAGTTATAAAAGTTTAATTGAGATTTTAAAAAATAGCGAAATTCAAGAAAAAGAAAGAAAATATAGAGAAGAAGCATTAAATATGTATTACAAAAATATGTACTCAAAAGAGAAATTTAACAATGAAATGTTAATAGCATTTTATTCACACGCTCATGAAATTAGATCATATGAGTTTTTAAAAAAGTTTGGAAAAGTAACTCCATTTAATGATCATCAACATCAAGGTGGGTGTGATTTTATTTTAAATAATGAATATTTAATTGAATGTGTATGCACAAATGAAGGAAAGACAAATTTATCAGATGAAATTTTTAATACTAAAATGGATTATTATAATGATACAAATGAAATAATTTATTCAAGGATATCCTCAGTAATATTTGACAAACTAAAAAAATACAAGAGGGATTGTAAAAAGGTATTTATTGATAGCAAAAAACCTTTTATTTTATTTATTGGCTTAGGAGAACTAGCAGAAATTACATATGCAGGTAAGTATGGAATCGAACTAAATAAAATATTAATTGGAAAAGGAATGTCAACAACTATAATAGATAGAAAATCAAATAAAGTATTATACCAAGGATATTCACATATTAATAATATATTAAAGAGCAGAAACAAAAAAATAGATGCATGTAATATTTTTTATGATGATAGTTTTTCACAAATTGATGCAATAATTTTAAGTTATTCTACTTTAAGCACAAATTATAATTTTAACAATACATTTATGTATTTTAATCCGAAATCACAAAGAAGAATAAAAATAAGTGATTTTAAAAATATGATATATTGGAAACTAAAAGATGGTTATTATGCCCCATATAAAAATTATAAACAAATTTATAGATAATAAGTAATTAAGATATTTTAAATTATTAGTTATAAAAATTAAAATATCTAAATAAATTAGAAAAATTAAGACTGAAAGTAAACCTAAATTGCTAGATAAAATCTAATAAGTTAGGCTTATTTTTATCAAAATACCTGCGTATCAGCAATAACTTGCAAGCCAATAACTACAGCACTTTAAAGAATTATAAAAAATAGACGCAGGTATTGAAATTTATATTTTACTATGATATATTATTAAAGAAATTGTATAAATGGAGAGATGAAATATGATAAAGCTAGCAACAGTTTTTAGTGGAATAGGAGCAATAGAACAAGCTTTTATACAAAAAGAATTAGATTATGAGATTGAATTTGCTTGTGATAATGGTGATATTCAATTAGATATAGATTACGATAAAGAATTAAAAAAAGTTAAAACAATGAACTCGATAGAAGAAAAAAAGAATTATGTAATTAACTTATATAAAACATTGAGCAGAAAGACAAATTTTGTAGAACAATCTTATAAAGCAAATTATAAAGTAAAAGATGATAATTTTTTCTATGATGTAAAATTGTTAGATGGAACAGATTTTAAAGATAAAATTGATTTGTTTGTTGGTGGTAGTCCATGTCAAAGCTTTTCAATTGCCGGTAGTAGAGGTGGATTTGAAGATGCTAGAGGTACATTATTCTATGAATTTGTAAGACTTGTCAGAGAAATACAACCTAAAGTTTTCATTTATGAAAATGTTTATGGTGTTTTGACTCATGATAAGGGTAATACATGGAAGGTTATGCAAAACAATTTTGACTTGTTAGGATATAATTACAAATGGAAAATTCTTGATGCAAAAGACTATGGAATTCCTCAAGGAAGAAGAAGATTATTTGTTGTTGGTTTCAAAAATAAAGAAGATGGAGATAAATTTGAATTTCCAAAACCGATAAAATTAAAACTTACAATGCAAGACTTACTTTTGGAGAATGCTAAAGAAGGTAATGTTCAATATAGAAACGGAAATTTAGTTGTTTTAAAAAAAGAAGGACAGCCAACTAATGAAAAACTATTCTTATCACAAAAATTAATTAATTATGTAATGTCTCCTGGAACTAAAAATTTTTATCATGAAGATGCTCAAATTGACCTTCCTATTGCAAGGGCATTATTATCAACAATGGGAAACACTCATAGAGCAAGTGTAAATAATTATGTTACAACTAATGGTAGAATAAGAGCACTTGATCCTAGAGAGACACATAGATTAATGGGATTCTCTGATAATTATAAAATCGTAGTCTCTAAAGCTCAAGCATATAAACAAAGTGGAAATTCAATAGTTGTTAGTGTTTTAAAACACATACTTGATCAAATTTATGGAGCGTGAAAATGGAAAGAATAAATACAGATAAAAAATATAGAGTTGTTAGTTTGTTTGCAGGTATTGGTGGATTTGACATTGGATTTGAGAATGCTGGATTTGACATTATTTGGGCAAATGACTTAGACAAATATGCTTGTGAAACCTATAAAGCTAATGTTGGGCAAAATATAGTTTGTGATGATATTAGAAATCAATTAGATAATATTCCAGACCATGATATATTAATTGGTGGATTTCCATGCCAGCCTTTTAGTACACTTGGAAAACTCAAAGGTTTCGAAGATGATAGAGGAACTTTGTTTTTCTATATAAAGAAAATAGCACAAGAACATGATACAAAAATATTGGTCCTAGAAAATGTAAAAAATATTATGAATCATGATCATGGGAAAACTTTTAAAAGAATAATAAAAGAATTAACTGATATAGGATATGACTGCAATTATGATGTTTTAAATAGTGCCAATTTTGGAATACCTCAAAGAAGAAATAGAATGTATTTAGTCGCATTTAACAAGAAATACTTTCCTAAAACAATTCCTTTTGAATTTCCAAAAGGACAAGAATTAAAAATAACAACACAAGATTTATTGGATAAAGATGTTGATTCTAAATACTTTATAAGTAAAAAAATGTTACCAACCATATTAGGAGAAGGTACAAAAGGATATATAGTTAAGCCAACAATTAACCAACCTATTTCTAAAACGTTAACGGCAACAATGCATAAAATGCATAGAGCTAGCCAAGACAATTACTTTACTGATGATATTAATGCAAAAAAATGTGATGATAGTAAATCAAACTTAAGAAAATTAACACCAAATGAGTGTAGAAAATTACAAGGATTTCCTAGTGATTGGAAACAAGTAGTCTCAGATACTCAAGCATATAAGCAATTTGGAAATGCTGTTACTGTTGATGTTTCATATAATGTAGCAAAAAATTTAATGCAATATATAGATGATTATAAAAAAATTAATTTAGGAGGTAATAATGGCAAAGTCTAAAAAGAATGCTTTTGTAATTGATGATATTGATAAAATAAAAGATTTTCTTGAAGGTAAATCGGAATCAATTATTGATTTGATTAATAATAATTCAAATGATAAATATTTATTAATTTATAAAAATTTAACGCATTCAGATGTTATTACAGCTGGTAAAAGAACAGGAAATCAAGATATTGATAAATACTACCTATGCTACCTAACTGAAGATGAATTAGAAAAAGTTAATGAGAGAAGCCAGCAAGTAGAAAGTGCTAAACAATCTAATATTACAATACCTCATGAGTTTTATAATGAGTTAAATATGCCTATTTTGGAAAGAAGAATTGGAGCTCAAACAACTCAACATGAACATCCATGTGTTAATGATTATGCTAAAGTTTATTTAGTTAATGATACTATGAAATTCTTTGATATTGATTATACTAAAAAGATTTTTGAAAAACTAAACAAAAGTACAAATTGGGATTTTGAGAAATATAAAGTAAATTTATCAAATGATGTTTTTACTGAAATTAAACTTTCAGAGGCAATACATGGACTTGGAACTGAAGGTGATGTTGAGTTTCATAAATTAAGAAGATCAATGTTTAAAAATGATTTTATTATGTTTTTAATTAGAACAGATAATAATGATAAAAAATACGTATATATTATGCTAGAAAAAAATCCAAGGTTCTTTACAATTTTGAATGAAACAAATGAGCAATGGCAAAAATACTTAGAAAAACAAAATCAAATTGCTATGACAAGTGCTAAAACATCAAAATATGCTAATAATATACATGAAGCGAAGACTAGAACACAACAAAATAAATGGAGAAATATGTTAGCACAAGAGATGATGATTTACACAAACGTTGATAATGAAGTATTTTGTCCATTTACTCTAGTTGAAGCTGATTATTATGAATTGGGCACACTCTATAGAGCTTCACATATTAAAGCATTCAAAAACTGTGATTCAAGAGAAGCTTATGATATTAATAATGGACTATTACTACTAGCAAATGCTGATGCCCTTTTTGACAAATATTTAATAACTGTAGGTGAAGATAAAAAACTAATATTCTCATTTACACTAAAAGACAATTACAAATTGATAAATAAATTATTATTAAATCAACCAATTTTTGATATGATATTAAATGACCAAAGAATGGAATACATGAAAGAACATAGAAAGAAGTTCGAAGAGGCAGAAGAAAAACGAAAAAGTATGGATAATTATGATATTAATGATGTCTATGTTCAAGAATCTGTTAATGAAGATTCAGATGATAGTTATCAATATGAATAATAATATAAAAGTCAAAGGAGGAAATTTAAAATGTTAAATAAAGCAAATTGGCCATTGTTTTCACTAAATAAAAGAAGAAAACAAATAAATACTAATCCAGATTATCAAAGACCTTCTGTATGGACAAAAAGTCAGAAGCAATTATTAATAGATTCAATCTTAAGAGACTATGATATTCCAAAGATATATTTACATGAAGTTGAAAAAGATAAATATGATGTTGTTGATGGGCAACAAAGAATAAGAACAATTTGGTCATTTTATGATGATGAATTTCCAATTAGCAAGGATGCAGATAAAGTTAATGGAATTGATATTGCAAATAAAACATATAGTGAATTAAGTCCGGAAATTACAGATATTATTGATAGTTACAATCTTGATTTTGTTATCCTCAATAATAAAAATGAAGATGAAATTAGAGAAATGTTTCTAAGGTTACAAAATGGAACATCATTAAAAGCACAAGAAAAGAGAAATGCTATTCCTGGAAACATGAGAAATTTTGTTAAAGATATTGCAAATCATGATTTCTTTTATAAAGTTAATTTCAAGGATAGTAGATTCACTTATGATTTAATAGCAGCACAAATGGTACTACTAGCTTTAAATGGAAATATAAGAAATATTAAGGATAAAGACCTTAATGATATGTATTGGAATAATAGAGATTTTGATTCAAATTGTGAACAAGCTAAAAATGTAAAAAAGATATTAGATTATTTAAATAGAATGTTTCCATCGAAAGCACCTGAATTACAAAGGTATAGTGTTATTTCTTTATTTTTGTTAATTATGGATTTAATGCCAAACTATGATATTAGAGATAGAGAAAAAGAAATTGCAGATTGGTTTATTGATTTTGAATTGAGAAGGAAACAAGATAAATTAAAAGAGGCTGAAGAGCAAGATCCAGTTCTTGTATTATATCAAAGATGGATATCTAATTCATCTGATACAATGGATTCTTTAAGCTATAGACATAAGGTTTTAAAAGAGGATTTACTATCAAATGTAAAAAATTTACCATTAAAAGATCCTAAAAGAAATTTTGATGATGCTCAAAGGCAAGTAATTTATAGAAGAGATAAAGGAATTTGCCAAGAGTGTGGAAAAAAATGTGAATGGAATGACTGGGAAGCTGACCACATTGTACCTTGGAGCAAAGGTGGAAAAACTGAAATTGAAAATGGCCAAGTACTTTGTCCTTCATGTAATTCTAAGAAAAGTGATAATAATTAATATTTGAGGTGCAAATGGAATATATTATTGAACAAGACAAAATATATGCTATAAATAAAGATAACAAGATAATTGCAGAATTAGACTTTGAAAAGACTGATGAAAATACATATAACATTTATCATACTTTTGTTGATGAATCTTTAAGAGGAAAAGGAATTGCAAATGAACTTGTAACTCGTGCATATAAAGAAATAACAGAAGTAAGAAAATCAAAAGTAACTGCAACT
>CACXCH010000003.1 GCA_902766085.1 uncultured Eubacteriales bacterium | reverse complement strand
CTTGATCTGATTCATTATTGTAATATACTCCATAGGTTTCTGATGTTGATTGGTCATATCCTAAGTTAGATGCTAATTTTACTGCATATCTAACTTTCAAAGCTTTCTTAGCTGCCACTGGTGATGATGTTGTTACTTTATATGATTTTGCATCTGATGTGTAGTTTTCTGTCCAATTGCTTGAATTTATATCCTCGTTGTTATTTGTAGAATAATATACTTTTGCATCATCTTGTCCTTCTACATTGACTGCTGATGTTAAGCTTGCTGTTGTTGTTGATTGTAGATCTTCGCCTTCTACTGTCTTGTTTCCTGCTGCTGGAAGTACACCTAAAATTGTTACTCCATTTGCATCTTCTCCAAGGTTATTTACTATAGTTTGTGTTACCTCTACATCTTGTTCTTTGGCATCATCATCTACTTTTATAGTTGTATTTTCATCACCTACAGCTGTTTGTGTTTGGTCTCCAACTGTTACTGTGTTTGTTGTTACAAAATCTGATGGAGCAACTATTTGTATATTTTGTGATGATTCTCCTGTTTCTCCAGTTGCATTGTTTACATAGCTAACTGATATGCTCTTTGTATCTGATGGTGCTGTTTCATCAAGAGTTAAGTTTGCAGTTATTCTAATTAATGCACCATCTGTTATTGTTGATGAAGCATATTTTGTTTGTTTTCCTGTTACTGTTAAATCAATTGTGTTTGCTGTTCCATTAATTGTGCCTGCTTTTAATTCATCATCATATAATACTTGTGCTTCTGTAACTCTCATAGATTTTACTTCATCTGGTAATTGAATATGGAATGTTGGGTTTTCAAATAATGCATCATCAATTGTATTTGTTTTTAATATGATGCTTATTATTACATTCTTGTTTTCTTCAACTGTTGATAATGAATCCTTGTTTACTGATATGCCAACTTTTGATGTTGGATTTGTTAGTGTAATTGTTTTTTCTACATTCTTTGTTGATACTACTGTATCAGACATACTCCCATTTATTGTTACATTACTCTTTAATTCTGTAATTGATTTTATTTTTTCTTCATTAAGACCAATATCACTTGCAATTGCCTTGTCAATATTTAATGTAATGTTTCCTTCTGTTACAGGCTTTGATGTTTCTAATGAGATTTTATTTGTATCTCCTAAGTCAAGTGATGTTGTTGAAGATGTTAGTTTTCCAATTTCATTTCCATCTGCTCCTATAACTGTAATTCTTCCTTCATCACCTAGTAGCTTTACAAGTTCATCTTTATCTATTGATATTTTTTTATTTAATATTTTATCTGTTGCTGAAATTACTGTTTTTCCGTCAGCATTAACAAATGTTGATTCTCCTTCATCAACATTTATTTTATCTGTTACACTACTTAGTCCAACATTTATAATGTATTTTTCAGAATAATTTGTTTCTGATTTATCTTCTTCTTTTTTTAGGTTTGATAATAAGTATCCTTTTGAAAGTGTGTCTGTTCCTTCTTCTTTAAATTCTACTATACTTCCAACTGTTGATTCTACAGCAAAATCCTTTTGCTCTGGCTCTGCTGTTAGTTCTGCTCCTGTTATAGTAGTTATTTTTGCTGTTGCATTTTGTGTTAGCACACCAAGAGAAGCTTCAGAATTATATATGTATGTAACCATATATGTTTTTTCTGAATCCCATACTAATTCATTGTTTTCATCTACCTTATTTTCATTTGTTATTGTTAGAACACCATCTTGATATGTGTGATTTCCTTCATCACCTGTTACAATAACATCTGTTGGTAAATTATTATTTATTTTTGGAACTTGGATTTCTATTTGCTCTGCAGTAGCTGGTATTGTATTATCCTTTACTCCTGCTACAACTTCAAAACTTAACATTGTTTTATTAGTGTCATACGCTAAATAGCGTACTAAACTTTGACTTATTATTCCTTCTGCATCATCCTTTGTCCAATTAACTTTTAAAGTATAAGATTTTTCAATTTTCTTTTCTTTTCCTGCCTCATTTACATATACTGCATTTAATGTAATTGTTGATTCTCTACTAAACAATTCAGGATTTACTTTTTCAGTTTTATTAAATTCAATTGGTAATTCAATTGATGCACTTTCTCCTGCGTTAATTTGATTTAATGTAATTACATTATCTTCTATTTTATTAATGTATTGACTGTCTGATTCTGTTACAACATAATTGTTGTTTTCGACAGTAAGTGATGCTTCTTTAATGTAACCAGTATTTAATACATTAATGTTTACATCTATCTTTGATTTTTCTGATAGATTAAGTGTTGCTTCTTTTCCTCCATTAATGTTAACATCAAATTCTACATTTTCTTGGCTTGTTTTTGTTGTTTCAATTTCCTCTGTTGCATAAGATATTGTAGGCATTGCTACTGTTACAACTAAAAGCATTGCTGTTAATAAAGATAATATTTTGTTAAGTTTTGTTTGCATAATATCCCTCCTATTTTATAACTTTACATAAAACATTATATAATATTTTTTCTTATTTTTCAAGTGTTTTTAGCTTTTTTATTAACTTTTTTATAAGAGAATTTTTTTTAAAGCCTTTATTTAAAACGTTTTTTAGCATTTATGTTGTAAGTTGTTGATATTATAGGCATTTCATAAGTTTTATGTAGTCATATACATTTATGCATTTTTACTCTTTATAATAATAATTAATGTTTTCACGTTTTTCAAGCAATGTATTGGCTTTTTTGCCCTTTTTTTGATTATTCACTTTTACGGAAAATATATATTTGAGCCTAATATTTTAATTTTATTACATTTATGTAATATTTTTAAATATTTTGAAGTGATTTTTTGTTGCTATTGTTTAATTTCGTAGGCTTACGAGTTTTGTAACATTTTTTATTTTCTGTGCATATAATATTATAATTGGAAGGAGATTTTTATGGACAATAATGAGTTGATGGAAATGATGAAAAAAGCACAAAAGATGATTGATAACAATGAAGTCCCTGAAGAAATTAAAATGATGGCACAAAATATGAGCAAAAACAATTCGAATTTTATGAATAATAATAATTCAGGCAATGCTACGGATATAAGAAATAAGCAAAATTTTAATTCGTCTAGCAATCAAAAAAATTCTGCAAATTTCAAGCAATCATCTGTGGCTAATGGTAACTCTAGTCAATCAAATTCTAATATTGATATGAATAGTATGATGAATCTTTTAAGTAAAATGAATTTCAATAGCGATGATGATTTGACTAGGCTGCTCTTTGCTTTGAAGCCTTATCTTAGGAATGAAAGAAAGGAAAAAGTTGATGAATATGTTAAGTTAATCAAACTCGGCAAAATAGCAGAAGTATTCGAGAAATTGAATAATAGTCAAAAGTAATTACTATAAAATAAAGTAAAGGAGGTCGTTTTGTTTAATAATTTATTTAGTATGTTTAATATTGATGATTTAAAGAACATTAACATTAGGTTTATGAATTATAATTTAAAATTTGATGACCTTCTTTTGATCGGCATTTTGTTGCTATTTTATTATGAAGGTGTTGACGACAGGTTTGCATACATTGCAATTTTCTTATTATTAATTAGTTAACTGTAAAAATAAGAAAATCAAAGATTTTCTTTTATAAAATCTGCTATTTTTCTTGAAGCCAATTAGAAATATGTTTGTATAACTTTCCTATTATAATACAAAAAGTCTCCTAATTATTATTAGGAGACTTTTTATATTAATAAAGTGCCTGTGATTCGCCGAGTGCAGACATATCCTCTGTGACTGAACTTGAATTCATTCCTAGGTATTGTGCAAATATATCTCTTGCAATAGGGGCTGTATCATTTCCATGTTGGCCATTTTTTACATATACTGCTACCGCAATTTCTGGGTCATCATAAGGAGCAAATCCAACAAACCAAGCATTTGCATTTTTTCCCTTACCTGTTGATGCAGATCCTGTTTTTCCTCCTACTTCAATATTAAAGTTTGCGAATGAACTATGTGCCGTTCCTTCAGTGTCAGATGTAACACCCTTCATTCCTTCTTTTATAGCATTTAAATTTTCTTCTGATATATCAAGGTCTGATCCCGAGTTTGTATCTTTGTCCAATGTTTGTGATATATAAGTGTCTAATTCATTTCTTGAAACTTCTGTTCCATCTGAATTTTTTATTGATTTTATTATTGTTACGTCTAAATTCTTTCCTCCGTTTGCTATCATTGCTGTGTATTTTGCCATTTGTAATGGGGTGAATGCATTGTTCAATTGTCCAATTGCAGCTTGAATTGTTTTTCCACCTGTCCATTCTTTTTCAGTTTGTGGAGATGCTAGTATTCCTGAAATTTCTCCTGGTAGCTCTATTCCAGTTTTTTGTCCAAGCCCAAAGCAATTGGCTACTTTATCTATTGCATCTATTCCTGCCCTTCTTCCGGTTTCATAAAAGAAATAGTTGCATGATTTTTCAATTGCCTGTGTAACATTAAGCCATCCGTGTCCGACTTTTTTCCAGCAATATGGCTGATAGTCTTGATAATAGGTGTATCTTCCTGTATCGTTTATTTTTGTGTTAATATCAATTGCTCCACTTTGAATTCCAGCTATTGCCGTTACCATTTTGAATGTTGAGCCTGGTGCTGATTGGTCAGCTATTGCTTTATTTACTAATATGTGTCTTGTATCTTGCAAATAAGCATTCCAGTTTGCCTGGCTTATTCCTCCTATAAATAATGAAGGATTATAGTTAGGATAAGATGCCATTGCAAGAATTTCTCCTGTTTTTACATTTATTACTACTGCTGCTCCTTCTGTTGGCTTTTCATATCCAGGCTCAATTGTTGATTGCAAAGTTTCTATTGTACTAGCTAATGATTCCTCTGTTTTCTTTTGTAAATCAGCGTCTATTGTAAGTACAATGTCTGAACCCGACTCTGCTTCCTTTGAAATATACTCATTTGTAATTTGTCCATCAACTGAAATATCAACTTGCTTTACTCCATCCTCGCCTCTTAAGTATTTATCAAATACTTGCTCTATTCCTGTTCTTCCTATTACATCATTTTGATCATAACTACTGTCTTTTGCTAAGTCATCTTGAGACACTGGTGAAACATATCCTAAAATATGAGAAGCTAGTTCTCCATAAGGATATGATACAATTGGCTCATCTACTGTGCTTATTCCTGGGAAGCTTGATGACATTTCATTTAATTTTGCGAATGATGAGTCAGATATTCCTGTAGCTAATGTAACTGACTTAGTATTACTATAGCCTTCTTGCTCTATTGCAAATCTAAGTGTAATAATTTTTCTAGCATTTTCTAAGTCATCTTCTTGCACTTGATATTTAGTTTTGTATTTATTGAATATATCTTCTTCTGTTAAACTTGAATCAATCTTATTTGACTTTTTCCAAGTCTCCTCATTTGTTCCGCTCTTGAAAGCATAAGGATTTACTGTTATTGGGAAATTGTCTACATAAGAGTCATTATTGGCTTCAAGCGTTTGAGCAAATAAAAGTAAAGTTGAATTTAATGTTTGTGTATCAATTTTTGTTTTGTAGATTTCCACATTATGTTCAATACTTGTGGAAACTAGTTTTTCTCCTCCTGATGCTAGAATGTTTCCTCTTGCTGCTTTTAAGGTGGTTTCCCTTGTTAGCCTTGTATTTGACTCTTCTCTATATTCTCTACCATGTATTATTTGTAAGTCAAAAAGGCGCAATAGTAAAACAATTCCAATTATGTATACAAGTGCTGTTGTTAAATTGTATCTGATTTTTGTGGTGTCTCTTTTTCTTATTTTCACCTTTTCCTCCGCTTTTTAGATAATTTTTTGTTATATTTAAAAATATCTAGTTTGAAATTCTTTTTGATAAAAGCAATTTTCTAGATAATACCCTAGTTTTCGTATTCCTGAGTAAAATATTATTATTAAGAAAACGTTGAAAATATTTTCTATTACGATATTATATATAAACGTTGATATTTCTACGCTTGCTCCATATCCAAATATGTTTACTAAATATATGCATATTTCATAAAATGTTGTAGAAAGAACTGACATTGCAATTATTGTTATTCTACTATCTTTTGAAAAATTTTTGTCAAATATTTCTCCTAAAAATCCAACTATTGCTAGAAATACTGCAGATATTCCGATTGCTCTACCAAATAGAGCATCTAAAATTATGCCAAATAATATTCCAAACAAAATTCCCATGCTTTTTCCTACAAACAATCCTATAAAAAGTACAAGAAGTACAAATAAATTAGGCATTATTCCTGCAATATTAAACCATGAAAAAAAGTTTATTTGTAGAAAGTATATTATAATAAATAGTAGTAGAATGATTAATATGGTTTTTAATTTATTCTTCAACTTAAGCTTGTGCTCCTTTCTTCTTTACTGCTTGCTTGTTATTACAAGTATTTCGCTTAATGTACTAAAATCGGTTGCTGTTTTTATTGTTGCATATCTGTCAACTTCGTTTTTTGTATTTACTACTGATCCTACTGTCCCTATTAAAATTCCTTTTGGATAAATTCCCCCTAGTCCAGATGTAACAATTTCGTCTCCTTGTAAAATTGTTGATTCTGTTGATATGCTAGAGGCTCTTAGCTCTTCTGTATTTGAGATTGTTCCTTTTACTAACATACTTTCATTTGAAGCTGTAACATTTGCACTTACTGTGCTTGCTGTGTCAATTATTGTTTGAACTTTAGCTGTACTTTTCGTTACAGACATTACCATTCCTACTAGCCCTTGTTCTGATATAACCGGCATATTTTCTTCTATTCCGTCATCAGATCCTACATTTATAGTTACTATTTTGTCATAGTTGCTATATGTTCTTGCTATAACATATCCTGGAACTGTTGTATAATCAGCATATTTATTTTTTAAGTTTAGGTATTCTTTTAAAGTGTTATTTTCTGATTTTAATACTTCTAGTTCTCTAACTTGCTCTTGTAATTTTGAGTTTTCATCCTTAAGCTCTTGGTTTTCTTGTTCTAATGAAGAAATATTGGCTATTTCTTCTGAATTTCTAGTTATTCTGTTTTTTATGTAGGTAATTTGATTTTGTAGTGGAGTGAAAAAAATTGAAACAGCATTTTGTACTGCGCTTTTGTTTTTAGCGACATTTGATAAAATAACAACTACAATCAATACAATTATCGCTATTATTGTTCCAATCATTGTTGTTCTATTCTTTCTGTTCATCTAAACCTCCATTTTTCTTTTTTACAAGATTCTTGCATACTTTTGCAAGTTTTCAACTATTTTTTCTGTTCCTAGAGCTACGCAGTCTAGCGGAGTTTCGGCTATATATGTTTGCTGCATTGTTTTTTGTGCAATTAAATTGTCGAGATTCTTTATCATTGCCCCTCCACCTGTTAAGTATATTCCATTGTCGACTAAGTCAGCTGAAAGCTCCGGGGGAACTTCACTCATTACACTTTGGATTGCTTCGATTATTTCCTGAATTGGCCCTTTCATTGCTTCTTCTATTAAATGTGATGATATAGTTTCATTTTTTGGAAGACCTGTGTCAATATCCATTCCTCTAATTTCTTTTGTTTTTTCAGTTACGGAATTTTCAGCTGAGCCAAGTTCTATTTTAAGCTTTTCGGCAGTTGTTTGCCCAATAGAAATTTTCGCATTCTTTTTTAAATGTTTTATTATGCATTCATCTATAGCATTTCCGGCAGCTTTTATTGATTTTCCAGCAATAATTCCTCCTAATGACATTACAGCAATTTCGGTTGTTCCTCCTCCAATGTCAACTACCATTTGTCCTTCAGGAGCTAATATGTTTAGTCCAGCTCCGATTGCTGATGCTAGTGGTTCTTTTACTAGATAAACCTCTTTTGCATTGCTTTGAAAAAAGGCTTCTTGTACTGCTTTTTCTTCTACCTCAGTTATCTCTGATGGAACACCTACAACGATTCTAGGCTTTCCTATTGCATGTTCTTTGTTTATTTTTTTCATTATGTTTTTAAGCATTAGGCTTGTTGCTGTAAAATCAGCTATTGCTCCATTTTTCATTGGACATATTGCTTTAATTTTTTCTGGGGTTCTACCAAGCATCTCCTTTGCTTCATTACCTGTTGCAAGTATATCCCCTGAAACTTGGTCTATTGCAACAACTGATGGCTCCCTTAAAATGATTCCTTTTCCTTTCAATGTTACTACTATATTTGCTGTTCCTAAATCAATGCCTATATCCTTGGCAGTAAAGTCAAAAAAACTCATTTGCACTTTCCTTGTAATAAATATTTAAGTTTTTGGAAAACCTATAAACCGTAATGTGAGCTCTTTAGAATTTACAGGTTGATTGTTCTTAAATTTATAATGCACGAAGCATAATATTTAAGTCATTAAACCGTTGCCTTTAAAAGTAAAGATTCTAAAGAGTTCTTGACATTTTAATTTAAATAATTAAGTACACTTGCATATCCATTATTGCCAATTATTATATGGTCTAAAAGTTTTATTCCAACTAATTTGCATATATCAAGTAAATTTGAAGTTGTTTTAATATCATCTTTGCTCGGAGTTAAGTCTCCGCTTGGATGGTTATGTACTAAAATGAGTTTTGGTTCTTGCAGTTTTATGTTTTCAGAGATTATGTTGTTTATCGTAAAATTTGCATAATTGTTTGAGCCTTTAACTACATCCTTAATTTCTACAACTTCATTTTTATTATTTAAAACTATTACTTTAACTATTTCTTGCTTTTCATTTGTTAATTCTTTTCCAACTAAATCGTATACATCTCTGCCTTGATTGACTTTTTTCTTCGAGATATTATTTTCATTATTCATTCTCTTGATCAGTTCACACATAGCCTTTATTTGTATAGATTTTACTTCACCTATTCCCTTTATCTGACATAGATCTTTTATGGATAGGTTTTGTAAGTCACTTAATTTATTTACCAGTTTTAAAACTCTTGTGGCAATCTGTAGGGAATTTTCATCTTTTGTTCCTGTTTTTATAATGATTGCAAGTAATTCAGAATCTGATAATTTATCAGCTCCGTACATTTTTAATTTTTCATAAGGTCGTTCACACTCTGGAATTTCCTTAATTTTTAATGACATATTTAACCTTTCATGTCCCTATTTTTACTAGACAAAAAAGTTATTTAAAATTTTCTATATAAGAATATAGCTACTATTATTCCAATTACACCAGCAATATTTATTTTAAACATTAATCCAAGTGTTAGTTGCATCACGCCTAGGTCAAGTGTAACAGGATTTGATAGTCCAAATGATTGACCATAAGCTAGCCAGTTAAGCCATGATACACCTTTAGTTAATTCCCCTATTAGCCCTCCGATTACTAGTCCACATAAAACAAATATTATTAGTATAAAAGAATTTTTTTCTTTAATTGCCATTGGTTCCTCCTATAATTTGAACTTAAGGTGAAATTATTTGTTACATTTTACAATTCTAAATGAATTAATTATTTAATATTTTAGAAATAAATTATAACTATTATTTATTATAGGCTTTATCATAAGTTCAAGTTTTCTTCTGCATTTGTATTTTTTACTAACATATTATATATGTGAATACGTTTTTTTTCAAGATATTTTTCAAAATCTATTTCATTTTTAACAGGATTATGATATGATGGCAAAAACAAAAGATAACGAAAATTAAACAATGTGTACGGAGTTTGTTAATGAAGTTTGAAAAAATTAATGAAAATAAATTAAAGATTTTTTTAAGCAGTGGTGAAATGCCTTCTGCAAGTAGCTTAGATGAGCTTATGTCAGATACTGATGTTGCTAGAAAATCTTTTCTTACAATACTCGATGAAGCATACAATAAAGTGCGGATTTGATACAAATAATTACAAAATTAAGATTGATGCTAAATCTTTAGTAGATGGATCTTTTATTTTGACAGTTACTAAAGTTGTTAGTCTTGTTGAAAAAAGGAAGAAAGCAAAGCCACGCAGAATTTATAAAAATAAATCAGAGCTAAAAACAATTAGCTATTCGTTTGATAGTATGGATGATTTTTTAAGTCTTTGTAGAGAGTTTAAAAGAATTAAGCTTACTTCATTTGATGGTTTGTGCTCAGACTCAATCTGCTATAAGCTTAATAATCAATATTTTTTAGTAATTGAAAATGTAAATCAAAATTCTGAACATAGTGGTCAATTTTTCACCACAATAGTTGAATTTTGTACGTTTGTATCTGATAATAGCTTATTTGCTTGTTCTATTAGGGAACGTGGTGATGTAATAATAAAGAAAAATGCATTAGCTATTGGACAAAAAATTTAAATTGAACTAAAAATTGCAACCAAAAATTGAACTAAAAATTGCAACTAAAGAAAGGAAAAATAATGGATTTACTTAATGATTTAAATAATATGCAAAAAAAGGCAGTTGAACAAGTTAATGGTCCCTGCCTTGTTATCGCTGGAGCCGGCTCTGGAAAGACCAAAGTTTTAACATATAAAATTGCCTATTTGATTGAAGAAAATGATGTTAAACCTTGGAATATTTTAGCAATCACTTTTACAAATAAGGCTGCAAATGAAATGAAAGAAAGAGTCCAAGCTCTTGTCGGAGACCAAATATCAGATATTTGGCTTGGTACTTTTCACTCAATTTGCGTTAGAATTTTAAGGAGATACATAGATAGAATTGGATATGATAGATCTTTTGTTATTTTTGATACAACTGATCAAAAGTCAGTTGTTAAAGGGTGCTTAAAAGATTTGAATATTAACCCTAAACTTTTTCCCGAAAAAAGTGTACTTAATGAAATTAGCAACGCAAAAAATGAATTGTTATATCCTGCAGCTTATAAAGAAAGATATGGCAATGATTATCGTAAGAAAATTATCGGAAATATTTATGAGGTTTATCAAGCTCGCTTAAAGGAAAATAATGCTATTGACTTTGATGATATTATCAATTTTACAATAAAACTTTTCACTGAAAATAGCGATGTTCTTGATTATTATTCTGATAAGTTTCAATATATTTTGGTTGATGAGTATCAGGATACAAATAAAGCTCAATTTAAGTTAATCTCTTTACTTGCTAAAAAATATAACAATGTTACTGCAGTTGGTGATAATGACCAGTCAATTTATAGTTTTAGAGGAGCAGATATTTCAAACATTTTAAACTTTGAAAAGGACTTTCCCGGTACAAATATTATTAAGCTTGAGCAAAATTATAGATGCACTGGAAATATTCTTAAAGCTGCCAATTCCGTAATAAAACATAACAATGCAAAGTTTGATAAAAAATTATGGACTGAGAATGATGACGGAACGCTACCAAGTGTTTATTGTGGTGAAGATGAATATGGGGAGGCTTCTTATGTTGTTAGTCAAATACATAGATTAAGACGTGAAGAATACTTTAAATATTCTGATTTTGCTGTTCTTTATAGAATGAACTCCCAGTCAAGAGCAATTGAGGATGTTCTTAGAAGAGAAGATATTCCATACAAAATTATAGGAGGTTTGAAGTTCTATGAACGTAAAGAAATAAAAGACACTATTGCATATTTAAGATTAGTTGCAAATCAGTCTGATAATCTTTCATTTGCTAGAATTATTAATGAGCCTAAACGTGGAATTGGTAAGACAAGTATGGATAATATTGCAGAAATTTCCGCTGAAAATAATATCTCAATGTATGAAGTTGTAAAAAATGCTGATACATATTTGCCTAAAATTTATAGTTCAACTCGTGATTTTGTTAATTGTATTGAAAAATTTAAAAATGCACAAATTCCAATTGCTGAAATTATAACTGGTGTTTTGCAGGAATCTGGATATATGGAGGCTTTAACAATTGAAAATACTGAAGAAACAAAAACAAGAATTGAAAACATTGAGGAATTTATAACTGTTGCAAATGAATTTGAAAAAGAGTCTGCAGACAAATCTTTAGTTGAATTTTTAAATAGTATTTCACTTTCAAGTGATACTGATAACTTGGAAGAGGCTGATGATATGGTTACACTTATGACTCTACACTCTGCTAAAGGTCTTGAGTATCCTGTGATTTTCCTTGTTGGTATGGAAGAAGGAATTTTTCCTGGATATCAGTCAATGGATGACGATAATGAACTTGAAGAGGAAAGAAGATTATTTTATGTTGGAATAACTAGGGCTAAACAATTTTTATTTATGACTTTTGCAAAAAAGAGAACAATATTTGGTTCTACAAGTTATAACAAGCCTTCACGTTTTCTTAAGGAAATTCCTCGTAAGTTACTTGATGGTTATACAGAAGCAATGGATACAAGATATTCAAGTGATGATGACTTTGAGGATAGTGACTTTTCTTGGTCTTATGGAAATAAAGGGAAGTCTTATAATTCATCAAGATTTTCAAATAATAGTTATGCATACAATATGAGCTCTTATTCTAATTCATCTAACAATGGAAATGTTAAAGTATCATACGTAAATCCAGAAAATTATGCTTCCGATAATGGAGTTGTTGGTTCTAATGTTCAATTTAAGAGAACAGCTTCTGACTTTTTGAAAAGCTTGCAAGAAAAGAAAACAACAAATGTTGATGTTTCCAAATATAAGATTGGTCAAAGTGTATTTCATAAAAAGTTTGGTGAAGGTGTTATTACTAACCTTGAACCAGAAGGTGATGATTATAAAGTTGATATTAACTTTAAAAAATTTGGACATAAAAGGTTAATGGCACAATTCGCCGGACTTGAAATTATAGAATAAAATTAAAAACAATATTTTGAAAAATGGTACACTTGATGATAAGTTCAAGAGTACCATTTTTAGTGTTATTACCCCATAAAATCAATATAACTAAGCAATTATGTGCTTAGTTATATTAGTTTTATTTTTCTGAATTTTGTTTTGTATGAAAATCTATATATAGTTTTCTTGCTGTCTCTGGGCTATCTTGTCCCTCTTTGTTTTTTACTGGGGCAAATTCTTCTTCTCTTTTTACTCTCAAAATTACTATGTTATCTAGACTTTCAAATGCGTCAAATAAGAATGATTCAAATTTATATGCATTGGGTTCATCTGGTATTATTACCTTACCATTTTTATCTGTAAATGTTGCTTTTTTTAACGCTTTATGGTATGGGAGTTTTTGTGTGCTTATTTTTTCAATTGCCTGCCAACTAAATAAATTGCATAAAATATGTGATTCCTTATATTTTAGTTCTCCATTTGGTAATCTTTCTTCTGCCATTCCTTTGCTTATTTCTGAATATTCTATAACGCTTGGTTTCCCATTGTGTTTGCAAAATACTCCAACTTTTTCCGTAGGGCTGGCCTTTATAATGCTTTTTCCAGCTGCTTCTGCTTTTCTTGAGCAAGTTAAACCTATAAGTACCGAGTCAACTGGTTTTACTAATACATTGTCAACTCCGCCAATAAATACCCATTCAATATTTTTACTTTTTAAGTCAAATAGTACCCCATCTTTACGTAATGATTGGAAAATTCCGCCATGTCCATCTGAAGCTTCTTTTATTCTTCCGTTTTCATCTATTAAAATTTTGCCATTTTTATCAACCATTGGTAACTTGCCTTGTTTGAAAAAATTCACGCATTTTTGAGGGTATCCAAAGAAACTGTTTTTATGGAAAAAGTCCTGTGTTTCTTCATCATTATCATCACTTGTCATAATATACCAAGGTATATCAACATTATATTTTTCTCTTGCCTCTTTTAAAGTATCTGTTAGAATTTCAAAAATAGATTTGTGAGATGCAAGTCCTAAGTCATAAGTTCCTTTTGGTCCATTATGTCCTAACCTTGTACCTTGTCCCCCAGCCATTGTGATAACAGCAAGTTTTCCACTCTTAATTTTTTCAACGCCAATTTTTTCGTACTTTTCATATTCATCTTTCGATAATTTACATTTATCAACAAAGTCTATAGGCTCAACATTTTCATTAGTAAACTTAACTTTGTTCTCGTTTTTACCTTCATAGATTTCTTCAATTTGCTTAAAATTGATAGTTAAAATTTTGTCCAAAAAATCTTGTTTTTCTTTCTCACTTGTTATTCGCTTGTATGCATCTAATAATTGTTCCTGATGATACCTCTCACATATTTCCGTAGCCTTTTTTAATTTTTCGTCCATTATTGTACTTAAGTCTCCCTTCCTTTTGATAAGATTAGAACAGGTAATTTTATTTCAAATTTTGTTCTAAATATTTTATATGTATTTTGGCTTCAGTCACAATAGACGCTTCACGCCAAATATTGACTATATTATAATATAACTTTAGTTCTATTTCGTCAATGGTCTTTGAGACTTTTTTGTACAAAATTGTTGAGTTCTTTAAACTATATTTTGCTTTTACAACTTACCCAATTATTAATTTTTTGTTTGCAAAATAGAATAATGTTTTTTTGATATTTCTTTTATTAACTTATCATTACTATAGCTTGAACATACAATAATTTGTGCTGAGTGTATACTCTCATTTTTTCTAAGTATATCCTCTATTTTTTTGTTACTTTGTTTGATATAATCATCATCTCCTCCTATTATAAACATTATATTTTCACTGTTTTTTTCAATTTTGTTATCTATTTTTATATTTTTAATTTTATCATATTTATTTGTCAAATTAGTTATCGAATTAATCTCCTTTTGTAGATCGTTTTGTAGAAAAGTTATAACTTCATATTTTTGATTTTTAAGTATGTGTTCTAGTAGTATTATACTTAAATGAATCTTGCTTGCATAAAGTACGCATAGCTTTTCTTTCTTAACCATTTTCATCTCCTTTCACTGGTAAATATTACCATATTGTTACAAATATGTCAATATTATTTCAAAAATTTTTTTATTTAATTGTTATAGGTTAATTGTATATTTTTTCATTATGTGTAAATACTTATTTTAGTTAAAAGATTAGTTGAAAGTGTTTTTAGTTAATATGGATGGTATTAAAAAAAGATTTTTTGTTGTTTTTATTTTTATGATATTTTTGATTTTCATTTTTTATTCCGCTTCTTCTTATGCTTCTAGTGTTTCTTCTGATTTATCCAATAATTTGCTTAGATTGCATATTGTTGCTAATAGTGATTCTGATGATGATCAGAGTCTTAAATTAAAAGTTCGTGATTGTTTAATTGAATATTTAAATTCAATTGTCTCTCCTTCAAATACTAAGGATGAAGTAGTTGAAATTTTAAAAGAGCATATTAATGATATGAGGAATATTGCTTTGAAAGCTATTTATGAAAATGGTTTTGATTATGATGTTACTATCAGCTTAGATCATATTGATTTTCCTACTAAAACATATAGTGATGTTTCCCTCCCTGCTGGTTTATATGATGCCATTGATGTTCATATTGGCAATTCTAATGGCCATAATTGGTGGTGTGTTATGTTCCCTCCTCTTTGTCTTGTGAATGATGGTACGATGGAAATGTCTGAAGATTCAGAAAATAATTTAAAAGAAAATTTGGATAGTGAGGATTACAATTTGATTATGCAAAATAATAAGACTTATGAATTCAAGTTTAAAATTGTAGAAATTATCAATAAGCTAAAAAACTAATTATAAAAAATAACTAAGCTTTTTTATAGGCACTTACTGAGACTGATGGAAAATCTAATAATAAAAAATAACTAGGCTTTTTTATAAGCACTTACTGAGGCTGATGAAAATATTTAATAATAAAAAATAACTAAGTTTTTTATGCTTAGTTATTTTTTCATTATTTTCCTGCTTCTTCTAAATTTAGTTCAATATTATTTATTGTATATCCATCTTCTTTTTGTTCTTTTAATTCAAGATTTTCAATAAATAAGGTTGCCTTGAAGTCTTTTATTGATTTTTCTATTGCTTCTTTTAAGTCCTTGTTTACAGATAATGATAAATTTTTGATTGGCGTTTTTAGTGAAACATTGTTTGTTGTTTTTGCTCCTCTTGCTTGTGAAATTATTTCTACCATTTTGTCCCCTATTTGTGCTTCTTTTTCGAAATTGTATTCTAATGGTTTTATTTCTGTTAGGTGTATTGATTTAGCATTATGGTATATTCCTTGGAATATTTCTTCAGTGATGAATGGGAAGAATATACTAAAATCCTGTAAAATTTTGTATAGTAAAATATATACAGTTTTTTGTCCACTATATCTTGCTTCAGTGCCAAATTCCTCAGGCCTGTATAATCTATGCTTTACTATTTCTACATAATTATCGCAAAACTCCCAGAAGAATTTCTCTAGTGTATTTAGAGCTAGTCCTACCTCGTATTCATCAAGATATTTTATAAATTGTTCTTCCATTTGCTTAAATCTACCTAGTATCCATTTGTCAACAAATTCAAAATTGTTAAATTCTTTGTCCGTATAATCTGCTAAATGCATTTCAACAAATTTTGAAACATTCCATATTTTGTTTACTAATTTTTTGCCTCTTTGTAGAGTTTCGTCACTGTATATTATGTCTGTTCCAAGTCTGCCTGTTCCAGCCCAGTATCTAACAACATCTGCTGAATATTGATTGATTGCATCTAGTGGCTCAATTTTGCTATTGCCCTTGCTTTTGCTGATTTTTTCGCCTTTGCTTGCCATTACGAATCCTGAAATCATAACATTTTCCCAAGGTTTTTGATTAAAATGGTAAAAGCTTTTTACTATTGTATAGAAGTCCCAAGTTCTAATAATTTCACTGGCATTTGTTCTAAGCGTCATTGGTTTTAATAAATCTTCATAATTATCTTTTTCTCCATAGCGCATATTAATTAATGGTGTTACAGATGATGTTGCCCATGTATCCATAACATCTGTTTCTGGAACAAATTCCTTGCATCCACATTTTGGACATTTTGTTACTCTTGGTTTGTCTATTAGTGGGTTTACTGGTAAATCTTCCTTATCTGCAAAGATTGGCTCTCCACAATCTTTACAGTACCATACTGGAAATGGTACACCAAAATATCTTTGACGTGAAATACACCAATCCCATGCTATATTATTTACCCATTCTTCATAACGAGCATGCATATAGCTTGGATGCCAATTTATCTCATTACCTATCTTTAAGAAGTCATCTTTATGGCTCATTATATCAATAAACCATTGTTTCATAACCGCATATTCAACTTCTTTTCCGCATCTTTCATGTGTTTGTACTTCGTGTTCAAGTTCTTCAACTTTTACTAAGGCTCCTGCTTCTTTTAGGTCTTCAACTATTTGTTTTCTAGCTTCCTTTATTTTCATTCCGCCATAATTTGGAACAGTGTCTACAATTCTTCCATCAGATGTGAATATGTTTTTTAAAGGTAATTTATACTTTTTCCACCATTCAATATCGGTTTGGTCACCAAAAGTACAGCACATAACAACTCCTGTACCTTTTTCAGAATCAACCTTTTCGTCACCCATAATTGGAACGTCAATATTAATTAGTGGAATATGTGCATGTTTTCCAATTAAATGGTTATGTTTCTCATCTTTAGGATTAACAAATACTGAAACAATTGCAGGTAGCAACTCTGGTCTTGTAGTTGCTATTGTAAATTGTTCATTGTCTTCAACTGTTGTGAAGTTAACATAATTGAATGTTGTTTTTATTGTTTTAGTTTCAAGCTCAGCTTGTGCTATTGATGTTCTACATTCATTACACCATAATGCTGGACTTTCCTTGTGATAGCAGTGTCCATTTTCAACAAGGTCAAGGAATGATCTTTGGCTAATTTTTATAGTTGATGGGCTTACTGTTTTGTAATGAATATTCCAGTCTGTACTTACTCCCATTCTGCTAAATAATTTTTGAAATTCTGCTTCATATTTATCAGTTGTTTCGTAGCAAAGCTTAGAAAATTCTGCTCTGCCTATTTCACTGGCTCTCTTTCCCTGCTCTTTCTCAACTAAACGTTCACTTGGAAGGCCATTATCATCAAATCCAAATGGATAAAAAATATTATATCCTCTTAAACGTTTATATCTAGCAATCATCTCTGTTTGAGTATATGAAAAAACGTGTCCAATGTGAATTTTCCCATTTACTGTTGGGGGTGGAGTATCAATTGAAAATACTTTTCTGTTATCTCTCTTAAATTCATAAATTTTGTTCTCGTTCCAATAGTCAAGCCACTTTTTTTCTTTTTCTGCTGCATTGTATTTCTTATCTAACATTTTGATTCCATTCCTTGTGATTTATTTAAGTTTTTATAAAGGATTAACCTATAAACCTGTTTTATTTAAAAGCTCCTAGCTATTAAATTATTTTAAATTAATGCGATATTAAATTTTTTAAAACTAATATGAAATTCTTTTAAATTAATAAGCTATTAAGTTTTTAAATATTAATATGCTATTGAGTTTTTTAATATTAATGTGCTATTAAGTTTTAATTATTAATGCAATTTCTTATTTAGTATAAAAGCAAGTAATTACTTAAATTACTTGCTTTTACCTTTACAAGCTAACTATTTACTAATAAAATATCAATTTTTATTCTATTAACCTGTAACTTTATTTTTTAGTATGGTGCACCACCGGGGGGTCGAACCCCGGACCTTCTGATTAAGAGTCAGCTGCTCTACCAACTGAGCTAGTGGTGCGTTGAAATCAACTACTTAGCAATTATACAACGCTTTTTCTCATCTGTCAATCTTTTTTTGCAAAAATTACTAGCATCGTTTACATAAACAATGCGGTTTATTTTTCCCTTGCTTTTACCACTAGCCTTTTTTTGCCTTGATTTGTACAAGTTATTAGTGTTATTTCTCTCGCTCCATTCGTTAGCTGACTTGTGCAGCTTACGTCCGTTGGTTCTACAACATATTTGTTGTAAACAATATATGTTACTGTGTTTCCAGATAAATCTTTTAATAAAATTTCGTCACCATTTGATGCTTCACTAAGTTTTCCAAACATTTTTCCGCTTCTATAATTATGCCCTACTATGCAATAATTTCCAACTTCATTTGGATTTGGTCCCCAATATTTGCAAACTGATATTTTTAATAAGGCATCTGATTCTTCTGACAATACTGAATATTTAATTCCGAGTTTTTTATAATAAATAATTGCATCTACATTATACTTTTTCCCACTTTTGGTTGTAACAGATGATTTTACTTGTTCTTCGATTCCGTCACTACTTTGATTGCTGCTATTGTCCGGTATTATAACTGGATCTTCTACTACTTCATCTGGCTCTCCATCGTTTTCTTCCTGGCTATCGTCAAGAGCAATTACAATGGCATTGTCTCTTGAAACAGTACTATCGTCTTCATCAGACAATTGACTTAAAATATCTTGCCCTATGGCTTCTTGGTCATTTCTGTTCTTTTCTGCAAATACATAATAAATACTAAGGGCAATAACAATTAAAATACATATTATATATAGCGACTTAAATATCATTCTTTTGCGTTTTCTTTCCTTAGTAACATACACTTTTTGTGAAACTAAAATTTGATTCATTGTTATTCCCCCTTTCCATTTAATTTGTCATTCTTTAATGATCGTGTTCTAATGTTATTTAAATTCTGTTTGATATTTCTGCGAATTGTTCTAGTGTTAAGTTTTCTCCTCTTGTGTTTTCATCAATGTTAAGCTCTTTAAGTATTTCTTGCATTTTTTCTTTTTCAATAACATTTGATAATGAGTTTAGAATTGTTTTTCTTCTTTTTGTAAAATTTTCTTTTATTATTTTGAATAATTTGTCCTCATCTTTTACATATACTCTTGGATTGTCAAGTTTTACTATTTTTACCACTGCTGAGTCTACTTTAGGGCTTGGTATAAAACAGTCACTTTTAACTTCCTTTATTATTTTACTATCTGCATAATAGTAAACAAAATATGTTATTGCTCCAGCTTCTTTGTCAGATGGATAAGCACATATTCTTTCAGCTACTTCTTTTTGTATCAAAATGGTTATGTCCTTTATGTCAGATTTTAATATTTTAGTTATTATTGATGTTGTTATGTAATATGGCAAATTGGCTACTACTTTTGCTTTTTTTACTAATGTGTTTATGTCTAGTTTTAATATGTCGTCATTTATTATTTCCAAATTAGAATATAGCTTAAATCTGTCTTTTAGGATTTCTACCATCTTCTTATCAAGCTCTATAGCATAGACTTTTTTTGCCTTTTCAAGTAGCCTTGATGTTAATGTTCCAAGCCCTGGACCTATTTCAATAATTGTATCATCTTTTGATATGCCATTAACTATTGTATCCAGCGTTTCTTCATCAATTAAAAAGTTTTGTCCGAGTTTTTTATTTGGATGAACATCATATTTTTGCATTATGTATTTGGTTTCATCATAAACATTCATTTCTTATTCCTTTTTTGTATATAATTTTTACAATAGTAGTTGTTAATTAAATGTTATAGTATTTAGTTAAAAATAATTTTTTCTCTTTAACTATTCCCCTTCGTTAAAATTTATTTGTTTTTTTACTATAATAGTTATTAATTTTGAGAGGTTGTTGATTTTTCTTTTAAGGTTACACTAATAATTGTGCCCTCATCAACCGATGTTCCTGCTGATGGTTCTTGAGATACTATAATTCCTGTACCAGTTGATGATATGTTTAAATTTTTTGCTTGTAATTGTGCTTTTGCCTGCTCATAAGTCAATCCTTTTAAATCCGGAACTGTTTGTGATACTCTTGTATCATTGTCATTTGTATATAATTCTACAATTCCTCCTTTTACAATCGTTGAGCCGGCTTTTTGGCATTTGATCTGTAACTATTTCATCATCAGATGCTTTTGTACTATAGTTTATTCCTAAGTTACTAAGTGTTGATTTAACTTCTGTTACAGTTTTATTTGTTAGATTTGGCACAGTTACTTTATTGCTTGATACCGTTGTTTCTGAGTCATTTGATGGGATATTTAAATAAGGCAATACTTCTGTAAGTATTTGTGATACTGCTGGTGCAGCGATTTTTCCACCATAGTGGCTGCTACCTTGTGGTCCATAAAGGGTTAGCAAAATTACAAGTTTTGTGTTTTCAACTGGAGCTATCGCAAGAAAAGATGCCACATAACCATTTTCTGGGTGATTTGGGTCTGGTTCAGATGTTCCTGTTTTTCCTCCGATTGTATATCCTTCTACTTTTGCATACGTTCCTCCACCTTTTTCAACAACATCTTTCATCATATCTTTCATTTTCTCTGCTGTATCTTTTGATATAACTTGTCTTTCAACATTTGTTTCAATGCTTGTTGTATTTCCTGTGTCATTGTTTTTTATTTTTTTAACAACGTGTGGTGTTACCATTACTCCATCATTTGCAATAGCACTTGCTGCTTTAACTAATTGCATTGGTGTGATTGTGAATCTTTGGCCAAATGACATTGTTGCTAACTCAACTGGTCCAATATTTTCTTCATCCCAAAAATTGCTTGTTCCTTCACTTGGTAAATCTATTCCTGTTTTATCTAGAAAGCCAAAGTTTTTAATATATTTGTAAAATGTTGATACCCCTATTTTTTGTCCTAATTGTATGAATGCAGGGTTACAAGAATTTTCTAGAGCTTGCCTTAATGATTGATATCCATGTCCACCAGAATCTGCGCATCTAATTTTTAAATTCGCTACTTGTTGTGAGCCATTGCAATAAAATTCCCCACTTACATCAGTTTGTGTAATATTTTCTTCTAGTGCTGTAGAAGCTGTAATTATTTTAAATGTTGACCCTGGTTCATAAGTATCAAGAACAGCTCTATTTCTCCACATTGCTAGTATTTGATTGTTCTTTTCAGAATCAGACAAATCATTATAGCCATTGTTAATCATTGTTTGATTTGGTTCATAAGGAGAGTTAAGATCAAAGTCAGGATATGTTGCCATTGCTAAAATTTCACCCGTTGTTGGATCTTCTATTATAACATTTCCTCCTCTTGAGCAATTATTCTCCTCAACCGCTTGCTTTAAATATTTTTCTGCAATCGATTGAACATTTGAGTCAATTGTTAAATAAATATCGCTTCCATTTTGTGGAGCAATGTATTCTTCGTCTGAATCAGGTATTACCTCATCACTAACTGATGTTGATGTTGTTATCTTTCCATCTGTCCCCTTTAAAAGGCTATCATACTGTAGTTCAACTCCATCAAGGCCTTGATTATCAGTACCACAAACACCAATTAAATTTGATGCTAAATTGTTGTATGGGTAATATCTTTTTGTATCATCATCAATATTAATTCCTGATGTAATTTTATTTGTTGTCATCCATTCTTTAAATTCATCAATCTTGTCTCCTTCAACTTTTGACACAATAGTTTCAGTGCTTTTGGTGCTATTTAATTTTTCTAGAACTTCATCATAATTTAGTTCAAAAAGTTCAGAAAATTCTGTTGCGAGTTTCTCTTTCATTGCATTTACAACAGACTCATCTTTTCTGTTTTTAACATTATATTTTAAATACTCTGGATTAACTGTTATAGTATTAACATTAGCGCTAATTGCCAAAACTTTTCCATTACTATCATAAATAGTTCCTCTTTTTGCATTTATCGTTGTGCTTTCAACAGTTTGAGAATACTTTCTCTGCTTTAGTTCATCTCCTTTTATAAATTGTAAATATGCTATTTTTCCAAGTATTAAGACAAAGAGGATAACCCAAGCTATTAAGATTACAAAAAGTCTTTTAGTTGGATATTTTAAATTTTTTTTAATTTTATTGCTTCTAGTTATTTTATTATTCATACTTTTCCTTAATAAAATTTTCCCATATTATCTATAGTATTTTACATTAAATTTATGTAAAATGCAATAGTCAAAAAATATTGATTATGAAGTTATAGGTTAATGGTTTTTAAATAAAAAAGTTAAAAAGCATAATATTTAATGGCTCGTAGACTTGCTGTTTTGAACGCCTCCACCTAATGTGACAAACAAAAATTATAAATAATTTTTG
>CACXCH010000002.1 GCA_902766085.1 uncultured Eubacteriales bacterium | reverse complement strand
TCTTAAGATAAAAAAACATAATATTTAATAGAAGAGTAAGACGCGACTATTAAATATTATGCTTTATTGCATTTCAAATTTATAAACCATTGACCTGTAGCTTAAATATTTCCACTAAATTTAGCAGATAGTAACAATCATTTGCATAATATTCTTGTACTGCAAATAAAAAACATTCTTCTCATTTAAATTAATTGTATTTTTTAGATTAGTAATTGCCAATGCAATTCTTTGCTTATCCTGATAGTCACTATCACTGCTTGAATAAGTATTTTGAAAATATGATTCTGCATTTGTAACACTTTCATACATTTCATTCCATTTTTCAGATTCGCATAAAGTATAAGCATTTAAAAGATACAATTTTGAATAAAATAAATTTTGCATCTTTTGATCAGATGAAATATATTTTACAATATCACAAATATCTGAATATAAATTTAAGTAATTAATCATTGCGCTTTCTTTGTTTTGTTGAACAATTGAGTTTGCTACTCCATTCAGATTCGAATTATATTTGCTTATTAATTCCGAATTTACTTTTTCTTCATTCAAGTCAATTTGCATTGTTTGCCACGATATAAAAATATTTTCATAAATATATTCAATGTTATCCCAGTCAATATTGTTTTGATTTGTTTCGGTTAAAGAATTATTATATTGTATATTATATGTTTCATTTGGAGTACTACTAGAACTTTCCTGGCTGCTATTGTTTTGAGAAGATTGACTACTATTTGCTTGACTATTTTGTAATCCTTGACTACCTGAAGTTTGACTTTGCTGGCTTTGACTTTCTGAGTTCTTATTTTCAGATTGTTCAGATGAATTGCTATTTTCTTGTGAGTTAGAATCTCCATTTTGATTATTATTTATGTTTATTTTTTCACTATAGATTTTATATCTAACTATATCAATATTATTTAGTTTATTCATACTTTCAATTATGTTATTGTCTGCATAAGAAATTTCTGTTAAAATTTTATCTTCAAGCTTTCTTTCACCTTTTAAATCATCATTTTCTTTAATCTTAGGAAATATGAATAAAATAAGTAATATAATAATTATTATAACCATAATAATTGTCAAAATTTTCAACACATTGTTTTTCATGTAAGATCCCATTCCTTTTAAATAAAAAAATACCTCATACATATTATGAGATATTTTTAGTAATTTATACACTTGGATTATTCAAATTTAAGCTCTCTTAGCATTAATCGTTTTCCTGCCTCTCTTGGCTTTAGTCCATTAAATAAAACATCATATACAGCATTTACAATTGGCATTTCTACGTCATATTTATCAGCAAGTTTTTTTGCTATTTGGATATTATCAACACTTTCAATAGTTTGACCTATTTGTTTTTTTGCCTCGTCTATAGTTAGCCCTTTTCCTATAAGTCTTCCTGCTCTCCTATTTCTTGATTCATCACTAGAACAAGTTAAAATTAAATCACCAAGACCTGATAATCCATAAAATGTTTTTTCATCAGCTCCCATTTTTTTGCCTAGTCTTGCAATTTCAGCAAGTCCTCTTGTAATTAGAGCAGCTTCAGCATTTGTCCCAAATCCTAATTCAGCACAAATACCTGAACAGAATGCAATTATATTTTTTAATGAGCCACCTAGTTCAACTCCAAGAATATCCTTTGATTTATATATTCTCATAGTTTCATCTGAAAGTTCTTTTGGAATTTCGTTTAAAATTTCTTCATCCTTTGAAGCTAAAATAATTGCAGTAGGGATGTGGCTTGCAACCTCTGTTGCATAACTTGGGCCTGATAGGGCTGCCACTCTAACAGAGGGCATTTCATCTTTCAAAACTTCGTCCAAAGTAAATAAAGTGTTGTCTTCAAATCCTTTTGAACAAATTATAACTGGCTTATCTTTTACGTAATCTTTATAAGATTTAAAAATGTTTCTAGTAAATTTAGATGGAGAAATGTGTATTATATAATCAGCATTTTCAACCACTTCTTTAATATCATTTGAACATCTAATTTTACTGTTCATTTTTAATTCAGGTATAAACTTGCATTTATGTTCATTATTAATTAAATTTTTTTCTTCTTCAGTAAACGACCAAATTAAAACATCGTTTCCAAGTTCAGCTAAGTGGTTGCTCATTGCGCATCCCCAACTTCCACTTCCAATAATAGCAATTTTTTTATTCATTATTCTTTTGTCTCCTTAAATGATAATTTGTTTTCTTCGCCTCTTATCAATCTCTTAATATTTGTTCTATGATTAAATATTACAATCAATGCTAAGATTAGCGAATAGATAATATATGAAAAATGTGCTTCCTTCCCTCCTACTAAATATGAGTCATTAATAAATAATGTTAAAATTGGGAAAAGAATAGCGGCCATCATCGACCCCAATGAAACTACTCTTGATATGGCCATAATTACTAAGGCAAATATTAAGCATATTAAACCTATTTTCCAGTTAGACATAAGCAAAACTCCAAGCGAAGTTGCTACACCCTTTCCACCTTTGAATTTAAAGAAAATTGGAAAAGTATGTCCAAATACAACAAATATTCCCGCAATTTCAATAAGAACAGCAGATTTTACATCTCCAGCATTTGTTATTTTTCCAATCAATAAAGCAATTGCGATTGCAACAATTCCTTTGCATATATCGCATATTAATGTAAGTAATGCAACTCCCTTTCCTGCAGTTCTTAAAACATTTGTTGAACCTGCATTTTTGCTTCCTCTTTCTCTTACATCAAATCCTTTAAATTTCTTTGTAAAAATTACAGCAAAGCTTATGCTTCCAATTAAATAAGCAATAATTGCACAAATAATATAACTAATCATTATTTTTATCCTCTCTTTCTCTTATGAGTATTTTTATTGGAGTTCCAGTAAAATCAAACTCACTACGTAATTTATTAACAATATATCTTTGATATGAGAAGTGAAACAACTTCTTACTATTTACAAATATTGCAAATGTAGGTGGTTTTGTAGCAACCTGAGTCATATACAATACTTTAAGCCTTCTGCCTTTATCAGTTGGAGGCTGAACCATCGCAATAGCCTCTTGTAAAAGTTCATTTAACGTTGAAGTATTTATTCTTAAGTTATTACTATTATATACTGCATTTATCAAATTAAAAAGTTTGTCAACTCTTTGCCCCGTTTTTGCTGAAATAAATAAGATAGGAGCATAAGATAAATATGCTAATTTTTCGTACACATCTTTTGTATAATTTTCAAGAGTCCCGTTTTGTTTATCATATTCATCCCATTTGTTAACACAAATGATTACACCTTTTCCAGCTTCCTTAGCTTCACCAGCAATTTTGGTGTCCTGCTCAGTAACTCCATCGTTTGCATCAAGCATTATTATACAAACATCAGATCTCTCAATTGCAAGGCTAGTTCTAATAATACTATATTTTTCAATGTTTTCTTGAATTTTATTATGTTTTCGTATTCCTGCTGTATCAATAAATGTATATTTTCCATATTTATTGTCAAAGTCAGAATCAATGGCATCTCTGGTAGTACCCGCAACATCACTTACAATTAATCTGTTCTCACCAAGGATTTTATTAATCAATGATGATTTTCCAACATTAGGCTTACCAATGACTGCAACTTTTATTCTGCTATCCTCATCATCTTCAGAATTTTCAGGAATATTTTCATATATTTTATCAAGTAAATCACCAATTCCCTTACAATTAGCTGCTGAAATTGGACAAGGGCTACCTAGTCCAAGATTATAAAATTCGTATATATCATTCTCATACTTTTTAAAATCATCAACTTTATTGCAAACAAGTATTACTTTTTTCTTTGACTTTCTAAGCATTTGAGCAATTTCATAGTCATTGCTTGTTACGCCTTCTTTGACATCTGTAATAAATAAAATAACATCTGCTAAATCAATCGCAATTTCCGCTTGCATTTTCATTTGTAAATTTATTGTATCATTTCCTTCGCTTTCAATTCCTCCGGTATCAATCAATGTGAACTTCTTGCCTCTCCAGTTTGTTTGTCCATATACCCTATCTCTAGTAACTCCTGGAGTATCTTCAACAATTGACTTTCTTTCTCCAATGAGATAGTTAAATAAACTTGACTTTCCAACATTCGGTCTACCAATAATTGCCACTACTGGTTTCATAATTTTTATTCCTTCCTAAAAACTTTACTCTCCTTTTTCTTTTGGAACATCAACAACTTTGGTTTCATTATTATTAGAAAAATATCTAATAGTAGCTTCAATTTCATTTTTTAGAGAAGTTCTTTTAGTTAGTTTTATAGTTACATCAAATAAGCACGCAATAATTAAAATAAATAATAGAATTTTTTTCCAAATTTTTGCCATAGTGATTGCTCCTTCCAATACACTAATTATATGAATTTTTATAATATTTGTCAAGGTTTAGCAAAATTATAAATTTTTATTTACACCTAGGTATTTACTTT
>CACXCH010000001.1 GCA_902766085.1 uncultured Eubacteriales bacterium | reverse complement strand
TCTTTTTTCATATATCCATCTTTTATAAAAAGCTTTACATACCTTACAAATGAATAGATTGCAAAAACTAAAATAGCGTAATACAAATATCTGTCAAATCTATACCAGTTAAATTGCTTAATTAGCAATGAGCATACTACTGTTATAAAAATCAAAACAGTAGTAGCCTTTCCATACCATTTGCTAGAAACAACATATTCCTTTTTATATAAGAAAGTTCCTCCAATAATCATTAATAAGTCTTTTGCCATTAATATTGCTATTACCCAAATTTCAACCATCCCTTTTAATCCAAGTGTTAGAAATACTGAAATTTGCGTACTCTTATCGGCCAATGGATCAAGCACTTTTCCTATTTTAGAAATAGCATTGAATTTTCTTGCTATAAAGCCATCAACAACATCAGTTAATGATGATAATGAATATAAAATAATAGCTAAAATATATTCATTATTCACCAATGATTTTATAATAAAAGGTATAAAGAAAAATCTTGATACTGTGAGTATATTAGGTACATATTTTATCATTAAATTATTTTATGATTATAATATAATCATATCTCCTTTCATAAGTACTTCTAGCAAATATTAGTTTTTATAAAGTTTTATCTTGTTTCTATAATTTGGCATTTATATAAAGTTTTTATAAATTTTTATATTACTTCTATAATTTGGCATTTGTATAAAGTTTTTATAAATTTTATATTACTTCTATAATTTGGCATTTGTATAAAGTTTTTGCAAATTATACCTTGCTCCTGCAATTGGCATTTATATAAAACTTTCAATTTTGCTTAAACTTTTTTAGCAATTTCTTCGAGAATCTTCTTTTTAAATTCTTCTACAGTCATTTGACCTATATCGCCATCTTTTCTACTTCTTACAGAAACCTTGTTTTCTTCAATCTCCTTGTCACCTACAACAAGCATATATGGTACTTTCATCAATTGAGCTTCACGAATCTTATATCCAATTTTTTCATTTCTATCATCAACATCAACTCTAATTTGTTCTTTAAATAGCTCGTCCTTTACTTTAAATGCATATTCAGTATGTTTTTCTGAAATTGGTAAAATTTTAACTTGATGTGGTGAAAGCCATACTGGTAAATTTCCCTTTGTTTCCTCAAGTAAGAATGACATAAATCTATCTGATGAACCAAGTATAGCTCTATGAATTACAACTGGTCTATGTTCTTTTCCATCTTCACCTACATAAGTTAAATCAAATCTTTCTGGAAGTGCAAAGTCAAGTTGGCAAGTTGGAATTGTAACATCATGTCCTAATGCTGTCCTAATTTGAATATCAATTTTAGGTCCATAGAATGCTGCTTCACCTTCTGCTTCATAAAAATCAAGATTTAATTCTTTCATTATATCTCTTAATTGAGTTTCAGCTGTATCCCACATTTCATCATTTTGAATGTACTTTTTCTTGTCATTTTTATCTCTTAAAGATAGTCTATATTTAAAATCATCTTCTGAAAATCCAAAGTCATTTATATAAACATCTTTTATTAATTTTATTACATTGCCTACTTCATCTTTAATTTGATCAGGTCTAACAAATATGTGGGAATCATTTTGACACATTTCCCTAACCCTTTCAAGTCCACATACAGCACCTGAGTTTTCCCATCTAAAGTCATGAGCTAATTCTGCAATACGTATTGGTAAATCTCTGTATGAATGAATTTGACTTTTGTAAATAAGCATGTGATGAGGACAGTTCATTGGTCTTAGAACAAGCTCCTCATTATCCATCTTCATTACTGGGAACATATCATCCTTATAATGATCCCAGTGTCCACTTGTTTTGTAAAGATCTGTTGTTGCAAGTGATGGGGTATAAACGTGTTGATATCCAAGTGAAATTTCCTTATCCTGAATATATCTTTCAAGGATTCTTCTAATTGTAGCTCCATCTGGCAAATAAATTGGAAGGCCAGCACCAACTAATTTGTGAGTCATAAATAAGTTAAGGTCTTTTCCTATTTTTCTATGATCTCTTTCTTTAGCCTCTTCAAGCATTTTTAAATAATCTTCAAGTTCACTCTTTTTTGTGAATGAAATTCCGTAAATTCTTTGAAGCATTTTGTTGTGCTCATCGCCTCTCCAATATGCTCCAGAATTTGAAAGTAATTTTACATACTTAACTTGTCCTGTAGTCATTAAATGTGGTCCTGCACAAAGATCTGTAAAGTCTCCTTGTTTATAAAATGAAATTTCCTCTCCATCTTTTAAATCATTAATTAATTCTAACTTATATGGTTGGTTTTTCATAAGTTCAAGTGCTTTTTCTTTTGACAAAGTAAACCTTTCAATTGGAATATTTTGCTTAATAATTTTATTCATTTCTTCTTCAATTTTTGCCTTGTCTTCATCATTAAAACTTTCGGTAGAATCAAAGTCATAGTAGAATCCTCCATCATTTATAGCTGGGCCAATGGCAAATTTTGTTTCAGGGAATAAATGGCTAACTGCTTGTGCCATTATATGTGAAGTTGTATGCCAATAAGCTTTCTTTCCATCTAGGTCAGAATCAAATGTTAAAATTTCAAGCTTGCAGTCTTTGGTAATTAAGGTTCTTAAATCAACTACCTCTCCGTCAACTCTAGCGCAAGTTGCACTTTTAGCAAGTCCTTCTGAAATTTCTTTTGCAATTTCAATAACTGGCATTTCCTTTTCAATTGATTTAATTTTTCCATCTTTCAATTCAATATTAATCATTTTCTTTACCTTCCTTTTCATTAAAT